>NZ_JBSGBN010000024.1:6669-84966 GCF_053601275.1 Streptomyces sp. NPDC004752
GTGTAATAATATCCGCCGGCGCCTGGTCGGCGGCACGCCCCCCCTAAAGCCCCCCCCCCCGGGGGGGGGGGGGCCCCCCGGCCCCCCGCCGCGGGGCACCCCGCCCGTGTGTGAGGCTGTGCCCCATGCCCGTCGTCCGTGACCTGCGCGTCCTGCTGCGCTTGCGGAACTTCCGCCGCCTGCTCTCCGTACGCCTGCTCTCCCAGGGCGCCGACGGCGTCTACCAGGTCGCGCTCGCCGCATACGTCGTCTTCTCCCCGGAGAAGCAGACCTCGGCCGCCGCGATCGCCTCGGCGATGGCGGTGCTGCTGCTGCCTTACTCCCTGGTCGGCCCGTTCGCGGGTGTCCTGCTGGACCGCTGGCGGCGCCGTCAGGTCTTCGTCTACGGCAATCTGCTGCGTGCCGTTCTCGCGGCGGCCACCGCCGTCCTGATGGTCAGCGACGTCCCGGACTGGCTGTTCTACGTCTCCGCGCTGTGCGTCACCGCCGTCAACCGCTTCGTCCTCGCCGGCCTGTCCGCGTCGCTGCCGCGCGTGGTGGACGCCGAGCGGCTGGTGATGGCCAACTCCCTTTCGCCGACCGCCGGTACGCTCGCCGCCACTGCGGGCGGCGGTCTCGCCTTCGTCGTACGGCTGGTGGTGTCGGACTCCGACGCCGCGGTGGTGCTGCTGGGCGCCACGCTCTATCTGTGCTCGGCCCTCGTGTCGCTCACCATGGCACCCGAACTGCTCGGCCCCGACCGGGGAGCGCTGCAACCACACCTCGGCACGGCTCTCGCGGACACCGCACGCGATCTGTTGGCGGCCGTGCGGCATCTCGCCGAGCCCCGGCGCCGGGAGGCGGTGTGGGCGCTGTCCGCGATGACGCTGATGCGCTTCTGCTACGGCGCGTTGCTGGTCCTGGTGTTGATGCTGTGCCGGTACTCCCTCGCCGCCACCCCCGACGACGGGCTCCGGCTGCTGGGGCTCGCGGTGGGGGTGTCCGGCGCCGGCTTCTTCGTTGCGGCCGTGGTGACCCCCGGGGTGGTGGGACGCATCGGACCGGGTCGCTGGATCGTCGTGTGCGCCGGAGCCGCCGCGATCCTGGAGCCCGCGCTCGGCCTGCCGTTCGCGACGGCGCCCATGCTGGTCGCCGCGTTCATGCTGGGGCTGACCACCCAGGGCGCGAAGATCGCCACGGACACGATCGTCCAGTCGTCCGTGGCCGACGGTTTCCGTGGCCGGATCTTCTCCGTGTACGACGTCCTGTTCAACGTCGCCTTCGTGGGTGCCACGGGGGTCGCCGCCCTGATGCTCCCGCCGGACGGCCGGTCGACCGTGCTGGTGGTCGTGGTGGCCGTTGTCTACGCGGTGGTTGCGGCGGCTATGGGCCGCTTTGAGCGTCGGAGAGTGTCACATCAAGGACACAGAGGCCCCCTCGATGAGGGCGATGTCAGTGGCAGCCGCTAACTTACGTGAGTCTTATTTCGCGCCACGCGCACCAAAGGTTCCAGGGGGACCCCTCGTGTCAACTCCACCGCCGCCCCAGGGTCAGGCTCCCAACCCGCCGCAGGGTCAGGCCCCTTACCCACCCCAAGGCGGTCAGCCGCAGCAGCCTTACGCCCCGTTCCCCGCTCAGGGTGGTCCCGTCCCCCCGCCGCAGCCCGCCCGGTCCGGCCGGGTCGGCAAGAAGGCGATACGCATCATCGGCGGCCTCGTCGTCGCCGTCATCGTGATTGCGTTGAAGTTCGGCGCCGGCTGGTTCCTGAGCCGTGACGACGCGGAGACCACCTCGGCGGGTTCCTGCATGCACAACGACGGGTCGTACACCGACCCCAAGCTCAATGAGGTCGACTGCTCCTCCAGCGACTCCCAGTACCAGGTTGTCGAGAAGTTCGACGGATCCAGCGACCAGGAGAAGTGCGCATCCGTCAAGGGGTCCACGATCGCCTACGTGCAATCGGGCGGCGGTCACGACGTGGTGCTGTGCCTGAAGGAGACCAAGTAAAAGCTCAGGCGATCTGATGGCCGAGGGGCGATGTTTCACGTGAAACATCGCCCCTCGGTGGTTCCAGTCCGGGGTCATGTTTCACGTGAAACATGACCCGTTTCATGGCCTCAGCCCTGCTCGGCCCACCACTCCTTGAGCGCCGACATTGCCGCGTCGTACCCCATCGGGCCGTTCTCCAGCCGAAGCTCCAGCAGATGCTTATAGGCCCTGCCCACGACCGGGCCGGGTGCGACCCCGAGTATCTCCATGATCTGGTTGCCATCGAGGTCCGGCCGGATCGCATCGAGCTGCTCCTGCTCCTGAAGCTCGGCGATCCGCTCCTCCAGACCGTCGTACGCCCGGGACAGCGCGAACGCCTTCCGCTTGTTCCGGGTGGTGCAGTCGGAGCGGGTCAGCTTGTGCAGTCGATCGAGGAGAGGCCCCGCGTCACGGACGTAACGACGGACCGCCGAGTCGGTCCACTCCCCGGTGCCATAGCCATGGAAGCGCAAGTGCAGTTCGACCAGCCGCGAGACGTCCTTCACCAGGTCGTTGGAGTACTTCAGCGCCGCCATCCGCTTCTTGGTCATCTTGGCCCCGACCATCTCGTGGTGATGGAACGAGACCCGACCGTCCTTCTCGAACCGGCGGGTGCGCGGCTTGCCGATGTCATGGAGCAGCGCGGCCAGCCGGAGCGTCAGATCCGGTCCGCCCTCCTCCAGGGCGATCGCCTGCTCAAGGACGATCAGTGAGTGGTCGTAGACGTCCTTGTGTCGGTGATGCTCGTCGCGCTCCAGACGAAGCGCCGGCAGCTCGGGCAGCACATGGTCGGCCAGGCGGGTGTCGACGAGCAGCGCCAGGCCCTTGCGCGGGTACGCGGACAGGATCAGCTTGTTCAGCTCGTCCCGGACCCGCTCGGCCGAGACGATCTCGATCCGGGCGGCCATCTCCTTCACCGCCGTGACGACCTCGGGGGCCACCTCGAAGTCGAGCTGGGCGGCGAAGCGCGCGGCCCGCAGCATGCGCAGCGGATCGTCGGAGAAGGAGTCCTCGGGGGCACCCGGCGTACGCAGCACGCGGGCCGCGAGATCTTCAAGGCCACCGTGCGGATCGATGAACTTCTTCTCCGGCAGGGCCACGGCCATCGCGTTGACCGTGAAGTCACGGCGGACGAGATCCTCCTCGATGGAGTCGCCGTACGACACCTCTGGCTTGCGCGAGGTGCGGTCGTATGCCTCCGACCGGTAGGTGGTCACCTCGATCTGGTAGCCGTCCTTCTGCGCACCGACCGTGCCGAAGGCGATCCCGACCTCCCACACCGCGTCCGCCCAGGGCCGCACGATCTTGAGTACGTCCTCGGGACGGGCGTCGGTGGTGAAGTCCAGATCGTTGCCGAGCCGGCCGAGCAGCGCGTCCCGCACCGAGCCGCCGACCAGGGCGAGTGAGAACCCGGCCTCCTGGAAACGGCGGGCGAGATCGTCGGCGACGGGGGCCACCCGCAGCAGTTCGCTCACCGCGCGCTGCTGCACCTGGCTCAGGGCAGTAGGAGAGTCTTCGTTGGCGTTCGGCACAACAAAACAGGGTACGTGGCTCAGACCACCGGGAGCGCCCCCATTAGGCCCGGACGACCATCTCCGTCCGTACCAGCGCAAGCACCGCTATCACGGCACACTCGCACTTTCCGCTTGATACCGAGCATGCGGGACGGACCGTCACCGTCCCCGATCTTGTGAGGTGGACCGCGGCACTTCCCCTCAGCGCGCATCGTTACCATGCGTGGACGCACATTGCGACGACCACTGACGACGACGAGGGACGGGCGAGCGCGTGGCCGAGGCGGCAGACTTCCAGGGGACGGCTTCCTCACCTGCCCGCCGGTGGCTGCGGCGCACCGCGGCGCTGCTCGCCGCTGTACCTCTGCTGGCGGGTGGTTTCCTGCTGCGCACCGCGGCGCCCGCACAGGCCGCCTCCTCGGGCACCGTATCCGTCTCTGTGGACTCCCTCACGCCCAGCGCCCCCGCCGAAGGGGACACGCTGACCGTGTCGGGCACGGTGACCAACAAGGGCAAGCAAGCGGTCACCGACGCCCATGTGGGACTCCGTGTGGGCCCGCTGCTGACCACCCGCTCGGCCGTCGACAGCACCGCCCGGCGGTCCGACGACCCCCAGGGGATCTTTGCCGCCGAGGTGGGCGGCACCTACGTGGAGACCTTCGCCAAGCTCTCTCCAGGGGTCGCCGAGCGCTTCAGCATCTCCGTCCCGGTCGACCAGCTCGACCTCGGTCAGGACGGCGTCTACGAATTCGACGTCTCGCTCTCCGGTCAGACCTCCGCTCAGCCCTGGGAACAGGTGCTGGGCATCCGGCGCACCTTCCTGCCCTGGCAGCCGACGGAGGCCGGCACCCGCACGAGGACGACGTTCTTGTGGCCGCTGATCTCCAGCGTCAGTATGACGGCGAAGACCGGTCCCGGTGAGCACCAGACGCCGGTCTTCCTCAACGACGACCTCGCCAAGGAGATCTCTCCCGGCGGCCGGCTGGCCCAGATGCTGGCGCTCGGCACCGGACTCGACGTCACCTGGGTGATCGACCCGGACCTGCTGGCCACGGTGGACGCCATGACCCGCAACTACCAGATCCAGGGCGACGGCGACACCACCACGGCCGGCACTCACCAGGCGGTGGCCAAGCAGTTCCTCGCGGACCTGCAGAAGGCGGTGGCCGGCAAACAGGTCGTCGCCCTGCCCTTCGCCGACCCGGACCTGGCTTCCCTCGCCCACAACGGCACCAGCGTCACGGGCTCGCTCAGCCACCTCAAGGACGCTACGGACGTCGCCGCCACCACGGTCCAGACGGTGCTCCACGTCACACCGAGCACCGACTTCGCCTGGCCGGTGGAGGGCGCCGTCGACCCGTCGATCATCAAGGTGGCCACCTCAGCGGGCGCCGACAAGGTCATCGCCCGCAGCGACAGCCTCCAGGAGACCGGCGGCCTGTCCTACACGCCCTCCGCGGCCCGTCCGATCGGCGGCGGCACGACGGCGATCGTGGCCGACGCACGGCTGTCCACGGCGTTCGAGGGCGATCTGACAACGGGGGGCGCGACCACCCTCGCCGTGCAGAAGTTCCTCGCGCAGAGTCTCGCGCTCAACGCCCAGACCAACCGCCAGCGCAGCATCGTCGTCGCCCCGCAGCGCATGCCGACCGCGAGCCAGGCCCGGGCGATGGCCCAGGCGATCACGGCGCTGGAGGGCGGGAACTGGTCCCAGTCCCAGGAACTCACCGCCGCCGCCAAGGCCAAGCCCGACCCCGGTGCCACCACGAAGATCCCCTCCAGGTCCGCGTACCCCTCCTCGCTGCGCAAGCGGGAGCTGCCGCGGACGACCTTCGAGCAGATCGCCCAAACGCAGGACACGCTCGACAACTTCCAGGTGATCCTGACCGACAAGTCCCGGGTGGTGACCCCCTTCGGGCGGGCCATAAACCGGGAGATGTCCACGTCCTGGCGAGACAGGGGGGGCGCGGCGGGCGGCTTCCGGCAGGGCGTGGAGGGTTGGCTCGACCACCTGACCGACCAGGTCAAACTGATCGACAAGTCGGAGACGAAGCTCTCCGGCCGCAGCGCCACCATCCCGGTCACGGTCCAGAACAATCTGGTGCAGGACGTCGACCACCTGGTCCTGCGACTCCGCTCGACCATGCCGACCCGCCTCAGCATCGGCGGCAAGGCATACGCGGAGCAGCCCGTCGACGTCTCCGGCGGGCACAGCCAGTCCGTGAAGTTCACCACCTCGGCCAATGCCAACGGCCGGGTGACCGTCATCGCCCAGCTGTTCACGGAAGACGGCCAGGAGTACGGCGCTCCGGTCAGCTTCGATGTGAAGGTCACCGAGGTCACCCCCACCGTGATGCTCGTCATCGGCGGCGGCGTGCTGCTCCTCGTCCTCGCCGGCTTCCGTATGTACACGCAGCGCAAGCGCGCGGCCGCCCGGCAGGCCGAGGAGGACGGGCCGGACACCGCGGGGGAGAACGCCGAGGGGCCGCAGAACCCCGAAGGCCCTTCGGAGCGTCTCCAGGAGGACCCTTCGGCGCGCCTCCAGAAGGAGTCCGAGGCCCGTTCCGGGGGATCCGAGCCAGAGCAGCCGAGTGACCCGACGCCGGACACCGCATCGGAAAGCGTCGACCCGTCCGCGACGGGTGAGAGAGTGGACCGTTGAGCGATGTCGTGGCCGGTCGGCCCGGGGACGATGAGGTGGGGTAACCATGAACGCGCCGTACGACGGTGACCGCGGCCAGGGCGCGGCCGGCTCGGGCTACCCCGAGCCGCCGCCCGAACCCGGCCAGGTACCGCCGCAGCACGCGGCGGACATGTATCTCCAGGACGCTTACGACCAGGACCCCTACCGCGCGCAGGACCTCACCGCCCAGGACCCGGTCGGCGAGGCGCTCTACGACCGGGCAGCGCACCCCCCGCCGCCCCCGGGAGCCCACCCGCAGCAGTCGCTGTACGGCCAGCCGGCCCAGTCGCCCTACGCCCCCGACCCGCGCGTGTGGGCGCAGCCCCCGGCGCCCGAGCCGGCCGGGCCGACCCAGCACCTGCCTTACGGTGACGATCCCCGTACGACCCAGTTCGTGGGCGTGGACGACCTCGTCACCCACTCCGGCGAGGAGTACCACGAGCCGGACGCTTTCGCCCATCTCTTCCGGGACCAGCAGCAGGGCGGCGGGCAGCCGTCCATCGAGTCCCCGGCCGGACCCGGCCAGGGCGGCGGGCAGGGCCCGGTGGAGCAGTACCAGGCGGCCCCGCAACCTGGGAACCAGAACCCCGCCGGGCCGTATCCGGCACAGTATCCGGCGGCCCCCTATCAGGGGACGCAGTACCAGGGGGCCCAGTCCTCCGGGGACTCCTACCAGGCGGGGCAGTACCAGCAGGCGCAGTACCAGGCGGCGCCGCCCGTGGCCGGAGCGCCCGCACCGGCAGGTGCCGCTCCCCCCGGTCCCGCCGCCCCCAACGCTCCCAGTCCCGACGCCGCCCCGGCGGCCGCGCCCTCCTCCGCCGCCCCCGTCGCGAAGAAAGGCGGGCGTGCTTCCGGTCTGCTGAAGTCGAGTGCCGTGATGGCGGCGGGCACCATGGTCTCCCGCCTCACCGGTTTCGTCCGCTCCGCGCTGATCGTGTCGGCGCTGGGTGTCGGTCTGCTCGGTGACACCTTCCAGGTCGCCTACCAGCTGCCGACGATGATCTACGTCCTGACCGTCGGCGGCGGCCTCAACTCCGTCTTCGTGCCGCAGCTCGTACGCGCCATGAAGGAGGACGAGGACGGCGGCGAGGCATACGCCAACCGTCTGCTGACCCTGGTGATGGTGGCGCTCGGCGCGCTCACGGTGCTCGCCGTTCTCGCCGCTCCGCTCCTGATCCGCCTGCTGTCGGACCCGGTGGCGAGCGACCCGGCCGCCAACAAGGTCGGCATCACCTTCGTCCGCTACTTCCTGCCCTCGATCTTCTTCATGGGCATTCACGTGGTGATGGGTCAGATCCTCAACGTCCGTGGGAAGTTCGGCGCGATGATGTGGACCCCGGTCCTGAACAACATCGTCATCATCGTGACGCTCGGCATGTTCATCTGGGTGTACGGCACCGCGGCGAACTCCGGGATGAAGGTCACGAACATCCCGCCGGAGGGCCAGCGTCTGCTCGGCATCGGCGTGCTGCTCGGTCTGGTCGTCCAGGCCCTGGCGATGATCCCGTATCTGCGGGAGACCGGCTTCCGGCTGCGGCTGCGCTTCGACTGGAAGGGCCACGGCCTCGGCAAGGCCGCCGCGCTCGCCAAGTGGACCATCCTGTTCGTCCTCGCCAACCAGGCGGGCGCACTCGTCGTCACCCAGTTGTCCACCGCGGCCGGCAAGCACTCGCCCGTCGACGGCACCGGCTTCGCCGCCTACGCCACCGCCCAGCTGATCTGGGGCCTGCCGCAGGCCATCATCACCGTCTCGCTGATGGCGGCGCTGCTGCCGCGGATCTCGCGCTCGGCCGCCGAGAACGACACGGGCGCCATCCGCGACGACATCTCCCAGGGGCTGCGGACGACGGCCGTGGCGATCGTGCCCGTCGCGTTCGCCTTCCTGGCCCTCGGTATCCCGATCTGCACGCTGATCTTCGGCTCCTCGGGCACCAGCGAGGCCACCAACATGGGCTACATGCTGATGGCCTTCGGACTCGGCCTGATCCCCTACTCCGTGCAGTACGTCGTCCTGCGCGCCTTCTACGCCTACGAGGACACCCGCACCCCCTTCTACAACACGGTCATCGTGGCCTTGGTCAACGCGGGCGCCTCGGCGGCCTGTTACTTCCTGCTGCCCGCCCGCTGGGCCGTGGCCGGCATGGCCGCCTCGTACGGCCTCGCGTACGCGATCGGCGTGGGCGTCGCCTGGAAGCGGCTGCGCAAGCGGCTCGGCGGCGACCTGGACGGGGCCCGTGTCCTGCGGACGTACGCGCGGCTGTGCATCGCCTCCGTACCGGCCGCGGCGCTCAGCGGTGCGGCCTGCTACGGCATCGGCCACTCCCTCGGCCAGGGCGTCGTCGGTTCCTTCCTCGCGCTGGTGGCCGGCGGTGCCCTGCTGCTCGGTGTCTTCTTCGTCGGGGCCCGCCGCATGCGCATCGAGGAGATCAACTCCCTCATGGGCATGGTGCGCGGGCGTCTGGGACGCTGAGGCGGGGGTACCGCACAACCATCGTCCGCCTTCGTGTGTCGTGCTTAGCGGCAGACTGTGGGCACAATTGGTTTCGGCGTCGGAGAGCGTGCAACGGATGGGGAGGCAGGGAACGACGGTGGCGGAACGGAGCACGGCTGCCGTCGACGTGGCAGACAACAGCGGTGACAAGCCGCTGACCGCCAAGGCGGACCAGTCCACGGCCGACGGGGTGACCCAGAACGCGGAGCGGGACACGGACAACGACGAGGCACAGGGGAGCGACGGGTCCGAAAACCGCGAGAAGAATCCCTCCCCTCCCGAGTTGCACAGCGGTCACAAGCTCGCCGGACGGTACCGCCTCGAAGAGTGCGTCACCCGTCTGGACGGATTCAGCAGTTGGCGTGCGGTCGATGAGAAGCTCCGCCGGGCCGTCGGCGTGCATATCCTGCCTGCGAACCATGCGCGGGCCCGCAGTGTCCTGGCCGCCGCCCGCTCCTCCGCGCTGCTCGGCGATCCCCGCTTCGTCCAGGTCCTGGACGCCGTCGAGGAGAACGACCTCGTCTACGTCGTGCACGAGTGGCTGCCCGACGCCACCGAACTGACCACGCTGCTGTCCGCCGGGCCGCTGGAGCCGCACGACGCCTACCAGATGGTCAGCCAGGTCTCCTCCGCCATGGCGGCAGCCCACCGCGAGGGCCTCGCCCATCTCCGCCTCAATCCGAACGCCGTGCTGCGCGCCTCCACCGGCCAGTGGCGCATCCGGGGCCTCGCCGTGAACGCCGCGCTGCGCGGCATCAGCTCCGACACCCCGCAGCGCACGGACACCGAGTCGATCGGTGCCCTGCTCTACGCCGCGCTCACCCAGCGCTGGCCGTACGAGAGCGATGCCTATGGTCTGTCCGGACTGCCCAAGCACATCGGTCTGATCGCCCCGGACCAGGTGCGAGCCGGTGTCCACCGTGGCCTGTCGGAGCTGGCCATGCGTGCGCTCGTCAACGACGGCGCCACCGCCTCCCGGCACGAGGCGGCGTGCACCACGCCGGAGGAGCTGGTGAAGGCGATCGGCGAGATGCCCCGCATCCGCCCGCCGGAGCCGGCGTTCACCGCGCCGCCCGAGTACCAGCGCACGACGTACCAACAGGGCACCTACGGCCGTCCGGCGCCGCGTCCCGGCGTCACCCAGCCCATCCAGGCCCCGCCGCCCCCGCTGCAGAGCCGCACCGGCAAAGCCCTCAAGTGGGCGGTCTCCGCGCTGCTGATCGCCGCCCTGGGACTGGGCAGCTGGCAGCTCGCGGACGCCCTGATGCACCAGGGCGACCAGTCCGACGACACCAGCAACACACAGACGACGGACGAGGGCGACAAGAGCAAGGAGAAGTCCAAGCCGGCCACGGCGCTCAAGATCAAGGGCGCCCAGGAGTTCGTCGCCGAGGGGGACGCCCAGCACCCCAATGACGTCGCCAAGACATACGACAACGACACCTCGACGACCTGGCGGACCAAGACCTTCACCGAGGGCCCGTCCATCGCCCTGTTCAAGACGGGCGTGGGCATCGTCTACGACCTCGGCTCGGTGAAGGAACTCTCCACGGCGTCCGTCGGGCTTCGCTACGCTGGCGATCACACCACCGTCGAGCTGTACGCGTCCGACTCGCTGACGCCGTCGTCGCTCGACGCCATGGACAAGGTCGGCAAGGTCAGGACGGGTGGCACCAACGCCACGGTGAAGCTCAGCAAGCCGGTGAAGACCCGGTACGTCCTCGTGTGGCTCACCGCGGTGCCGTACTCGGGCGAGGACCCCACCGAGTACAGCGGTGCCGGATACAAGCAGGCCATCACCGAGGTGAAGTTCACGGACTGACGTTCACCGGAGGCGGAGGGGGTCAGATGGCGGACGGCACCGGATTCGACGGGGTGAGCGATCAGGATCTGCTCGCCCGGCACGTCAAGGGTGATCCCGATGCCTTCGGTGAGCTGGTCCGCCGCCACCGGGACCGGCTGTGGGCGGTTGCCCTGCGGACGCTGGGGGACCGCGAGGAGGCGGCCGACGCCGTCCAGGACGCCCTCGTCTCCGCCTACCGGGCCGCCCACACCTTCCGTGGACACTCGGCCGTCACGACCTGGCTGCACCGGATCACGGTGAACGCCTGTCTGGACCGCGCCCGCAAGGTGGCGTCCAGGAAGACCGCGCCGGTCGACGACACCGAGCGGCTGGAACAGCTGCTGGAGCCGCATGAATCGGCCTCGGCGCCCGTCGAGCGCAACGATCTGCACCGGGAGCTCCTGGAGGCCCTCGGGACGCTTCCGCACGACCAGCGTGCCGCTCTCGTCCTGGTGGACATGCAGGGCTACCCGGTGGCCGAGGCGGCCCGCATCCTCGATGTACCCACCGGGACCGTGAAGAGTCGCTGCGCTCGCGGCAGAGCCAGACTCCTGCCCTTGGTCGCCCATCTACGGGCGGAACAAACCGGGGACGACGCGGACGAAGCCGGCGACGACAAGGAGCCGGATCCGGCACGGAACCGGTCGCAGGGGACATCCGTCCCACCGGCAGCGGGCCCTGGGGACAGTGGCTCACAGGCATCGGGGTCCAGTGATTCAGCCGCAGTGAAGGGTGGAGGTGGGCGAGCGTGACTTCCTTGACGGATCCGACCGGGCACCCGGACGTCGCCGAGATCTCCGACTTCACCGAAAGCATGCTCCCGCCGTCCCGCACCACGGATGTACGGCGGCACCTCGACTCCTGCGATCTGTGCGCGGATGTCCATCGCTCGCTGGAGGAGATCCGCGGGCTCCTGGGAACTGTGCCGGGCCCGCCACGGATGCCCACCGATGTGGCCGACCGGATCGACGCCGCGCTCGCCGCGGAGGCACTGCTCGACGCCAGGGCGGCCGACGATCCCCTGGCCGCCGGGTACTCGGTCAGCGCCGCGCCCGACAGCTCCGACGGGAACGCCGGGACGCATGTTTCACGTGAAACATCGGCTCCGTCGGACCGGCCCGCCGGGCGTCCCCATGGGGCGACCGGACCGGGACGCAAGGATCGCCGCCGCGGGCGCCGTAGGACCATCGTCATGGGCGCCGTCCTCACAGCTGCCGTCCTGGGCGCCGGATCGTTGCTGCTCCAGACTCTCGGCACCGACCACACCGCTACGACCGGCCAGGGACAGCAGACCACCGCAGCCGGCACCTTCTCCGAGAAGAGCCTCCAGAGCCAGGTGACCGACCTCCTCACCACGCGTCGGGGCTCCCCGCATGGCTCCGACAGTCGGAGGCCGCGGCTGGATGTCGGGCCGGAGTCCGGTGTCCCGAGTGTCGGCGAAAGCGCGGACACCCTGCTCCAGACCTCCGCCCCGGTCCCGGACTGTATCCGGGACGGCATCAACAGCAGGGCCGACATCCTCGGCACCAAGAAGGGGACATACGACGGGAAGGACGCCTATCTCGTCGTGCTGCCCGATGCCGGCGACAGCACTCGGGTCACCGCGTACGTCGTCGACGCGGCCTGTGTCGGCCGCGAGCCGGTATCGCCGGGCACCGTTCTGTGGAAGCAGTCCTTCGCCCGTTCCTGAGCGCCCCCGGTTCGTCTCCTTGAGCGGCTGCGGTTCACCTCGGTCCACAACGACAACGCTCCTGTGGGGCATCCCCGTGTGCCCGGGCACACCGGGAATGCGGGCCCCGTAGGATCCGTTGGGTGGGGTGAGAGTTCTGAGAGGGGCTCCCACCGGTCGAAATGACGTAGACCAGAGACGAGGAATCAAGCCGTGAGCGACGTCCGTAACGTGATCATCATCGGCTCCGGGCCCGCCGGTTACACGGCGGCGCTTTACACCGCGCGCGCGTCGCTGAAGCCTCTGGTGTTCGAGGGTGCCGTCACCGCCGGTGGTGCGCTGATGAACACCACCGACGTGGAGAACTTCCCGGGTTTCCGCGACGGCATCATGGGCCCCGAGCTGATGGACAACATGCGGGCCCAGGCGGAGCGCTTCGGTGCCGAGCTGGTGCCGGATGATGTCGTCGCCGTCGACCTCACGGGTGAGATCAAGACTGTCACGGACACCGCGGGCACTGTCCACAAGGCGAAGGCCGTCATCGTCACCACCGGCTCCCAGCACCGCAAGCTGGGCCTGCCGAACGAGGACGCCCTCTCCGGCCGTGGTGTCTCCTGGTGCGCCACCTGTGACGGGTTCTTCTTCAAGGACCAGGACATCGCCGTGATCGGCGGCGGCGACACCGCGATGGAGGAGGCCACCTTCCTCTCCCGGTTCGCCAAGTCGGTGACGATCGTCCACCGTCGGGACACCCTGCGTGCTTCCAAGGCGATGCAGGAGCGCGCCTTCGCCGACTCGAAGATCAAGTTCGTCTGGGACAGCGAGGTCGCCGAGGTTCAGGGCGACCCGAAGCTCTCCGGTCTGAAGCTCCGCAACGTCAAGACGGGCGAGCTGTCCGACCTCCCGGTGACGGGTCTGTTCATCGCGATCGGACATGACCCGCGCACCGAGCTGTTCAAGGGCCAACTCGACCTGGACGGGGAGGGCTATCTGAAGGTCGACGCACCCTCCACCCGGACCAACCTGACCGGTGTCTTCGCCGCCGGTGACGTGGTCGACCACACGTACCGACAGGCAATCACCGCGGCCGGCACCGGCTGCTCCGCCGCTCTCGACGCCGAGCGTTTCCTCTCCGCCCTCGCGGACGAGGAGAAGGCCGAGCCCGAGAAGACCTCCGTCTGACCCCCTTCCGCCCCACCGCACGACCAAGTTAAGGAGCCCGCCGTGGCCGGCACCCTGAAGAATGTGACCGACTCCTCCTTCGACGAGGATGTCCTCAAGAGCGACAAGCCCGTCCTGGTGGACTTCTGGGCCGCCTGGTGCGGTCCGTGCCGTCAGATCGCTCCGTCCCTTGAGGCCATTGCCGCCGAGTACGGCGACAAGATCGAGGTCGTCAAGCTCAATATCGACGAGAACCCGGACACGGCCGCCAAGTACGGCGTCATGTCGATCCCCACGCTGAACGTCTACCAGGGCGGAGAGGTCGCCAAGACCATCGTCGGCGCCAAGCCGAAGGCCGCGATCGTCCGTGACCTTGAGGACTTCATCGCCGAGTAGTCGGCGGCGCCGTCGAACCGACGGGGCATGTTTCACGTGAAACACGAGTGGGCCAACCCGGATGGGTTGGCCCACTCGCTTGAGAGCGCCGACATCAGCGACGGCATTCCTAGAGCGGCCGAAGCGCTGGTTCCTTCTGTACAGCCCCCAAGAGCCGGTCGATGGCCATCTCCACATCTTCCTTCCACGACAGCGTCGTGCGCAGCTCCAGACGCAGTCGCGGGTAGGCGGGGTGGGGGCGTACCGTCTTGAAGCCCACCGCGAGCAGATGATCGGCGGGCAGGACGCAGGCGGGTTCCTTCCAGCGGGCGTCCCCGAACGCCTCGATCGCCTTGAACCCACGGCGCAGCAGATCCTTGGCGACCGTCTGCACCATCACCCGGCCCAGTCCCTGCCCCTGATAGCCGGGCATGATGAACGCGGTCATCAGCTGCACCGCATCGGGGGAGACGGGACTCGTCGGAAAGGCCGTGGAGCGGGGGACATAGGCCGGAGGCGCATAGAGCACGAACCCGACCGGTACCTCATCGACATAGACCACCCGGCCACAGGATCCCCAGTCCAGAAGGACCGCGGAGATCCAGCCCTCCTTCTCCACCGTGACCGTGCCCGCCTTTACCGCGGCCTCGCCGCTGACCGGGTCGAGTTCCCAGAAGACACACGAGCGACAGCGCTTGGGCAGATCCTGAAGGTTGTCCAGCGTGAGCGGTACGAGCCGACGCCCCATGAAGGCTGTTCCTCGCTTCCTATGCCCGCGGCATCGCGAGCGGCTGTCAATGCGCTCCGTTCCCTGAGCAGACTGCCGACGAAGCCGCCGAGCACGCCCAGCCCCAGGTCCGCGCTCATCAGTCCGGTCCGGCTCACCGTTCTCATGGCCCCCGCCTCCCACCGAGAGGTGCTGCCAGGTGGATGCGCCATACCCGAACGCATCGTATCCACGATGCGATTTCATCGATACCGACAGAAAGCAAAGAGCGGACCGTGTTCCGGCACACACCGAACACGATCCGCTCCGTCGTCCGACAGGGCAGGGACGCCCGTGCGGTCAGTCCTCCGAGACCTCGGAGTCGTCCCCATCAGGGAGACCCTGCTGGAAGACCGGTCCCGCACCCGGAGCAAGCGTCCCGAGGATCCGCTCAAGGTCGTCCATGGAGGCGAACTCGACCGTGATCTTGCCCTTCTTCTGACCGAGGTCGACCTTCACTCGCGTCTCGAATCGGTCCGAGAGACGGGTGGCGAGGTCGTTCAGCGCCGGGGAGACCCGGGCTCCGGCCCGGGGCCCCTTGGACCGCTGCGCGGTCTGGGGGCGGGAGCCCATCAGAGTCACGATCTCCTCGACGGCACGCACCGAGAGCCCCTCGGCCACGATCCGATGGGCCAGCCGGTCCTGCTCCTCGGAGTCCTCCACGGACAGCAGCGCCCGGGCGTGCCCGGCGGAGAGCACTCCGGCGGCGACCCGTCGCTGGACGGCCGGCGACAGCCTCAACAGACGCAGGGTGTTGGAGACCTGCGGGCGGGAACGACCGATCCGGTCCGCCAGTTGATCGTGCGTGCAGTTGAAGTCCTTGAGCAACTGGTCGTAGGCGGCGGCCTCTTCCAGCGGGTTCAGCTGGGCACGGTGCAGGTTCTCCAGGAGGGCATCCAGGAGGAGCTTCTCGTCGTCCGTCGCCCGCACGATCGCGGGGATCGCCTCAAGGCCGGCCTCGCGGCAGGCGCGCCAACGCCGCTCACCCATGATGAGCTCGTAGCGTGCGGGGCCCAACTGCCGTACGACGACGGGCTGGAGGAGGCCGACCTCCTTGATGGAGGTGACGAGTTCGTGCAGCGCGTCCTCGTCGAAGACCTCACGCGGCTGGCGCGGGTTCGGGGTGATGGAGTCGAGGGGGATCTCAGCGAAGTGAGCGCCCATCGGCGGTGCGGGCGTCTCCATGATGCTGAAGACCGACGGCTCCTCGGTTTCATGTGAAACAGAAGGCAGCGTGGTCACCTTCGCCGCGGCCACCCCGCGGTCCGTCGTCAGCACCGGGACCACAGCGGGGGACGGGGATGCCGCTCCCCCCACCGCGGCCGAGGCCGGGTTCCTCTCGGTCGGGGCAGCAGGGATCAGTGCTCCCAGTCCGCGGCCCAGCCCCCTCCGTCGCTCACTCACTGGATCCCCTCCACCATGCTCGGGTTGCTCTGCGGCCCGATGTGGGCCTGCGTCGGGTCGTAGGTGACACCGACGCCCTTCAGCGCGATCTCTCGTGCCGCCTCAAGATAGGAGAGGGCGCCGCTCGATCCAGGATCGTAGGTCAGCACCGTCTGCCCATAGCTCGGTGCCTCGGAGATACGGACCGAGCGGGGAATGCTCGTCCGCAGCACCTCGTCGCCGAAGTGGCTGCGCACCTCTTCGGCGACCTGGGAGGCAAGACGCGTCCGGCCGTCGTACATGGTGAGCAGGATGGTCGACACATGCAGGGCGGGGTTGAGGTGGCCCCGCACCAGATCGACGTTGCGCAGCAGTTGCCCCAGACCCTCCAGCGCGTAGTACTCGCACTGGATGGGGATGAGGACCTCGGCCCCGGCCACCAAGGCGTTGACGGTCAGCAGGCCGAGCGATGGCGGGCAGTCGATGAGGATGTAGTCCAAGGGCTGCTCATACGCCTGGATGGCCCGCTGGAGCCGACTCTCGCGCGCCACCAGCGACACCAACTCGATCTCCGCACCGGCGAGGTCGATCGTGGCAGGGGCGCAGAAGAGGCCCTCGACATCGGGGACCGGCTGTACTACCTCCGCCAGCGGCTTGCTTTCGACCAACACGTCGTAGATCGAAGGGACTTCGGCGTGATGATCGATACCCAGTGCGGTGGAGGCATTGCCCTGTGGGTCGAGGTCGACCACCAAGACACGGGCGCCGTGCAGAGCGAGCGAAGCGGCAAGGTTGACCGTAGTCGTGGTCTTGCCGACGCCGCCCTTCTGGTTGGCGACCACGATGACTCGGGTCTGCTCGGGCCGTGGCAGTCCTTCGCCGGTGCGGCCCAGAGCCTCCACCGCCAGCTGGGCAGCACGACCGATGGGAGTGTCGTCCATCGGGGGCGGTGTTTCACGTGAAACATCCACCCCCATCGACTCGGTACGGGGACCGGGGACCGGATCGGTCATCGGTCCCGCGATGTTGGCGTCGGACCGCAAGGATTCACTCTCCTCGACTTCAGGCTCGCAATGAACAGAGCCTCCCATGCCTTCGGGGTCGCGAACCAGTGAGGCCCGGGGTTCTGTGGAGAAATCCACCTCTGTGGACAACTCCGCGCCCTTGAAGGGGGACGGAGCACCGTCTGAGGCGGGTGTCTCCCCGAGCGTCCCGAGCGACTTACGGTCGCGAGGTTCGGCCGCGGCCCGGCCGCGGCTGATGATGCCGTGCAAGAGTGAGCGACGTTTCACGTGAAACACGATGCACAGCCGCTGCGACCGAATCTTCGCGACACTCCGGGTTGCGTAGGTTTGGAGGCTTGTGTGGAGTACGTGTCATCGTCAGGACGGATCAGCACCGCTCATCCGTTCCGACATCCCTCAACGACGTCTGCGTGCCCGGCCGGTACTGGCCGCCTTCGCTCGCTTGGCAGCGAAACGCACACCGCCGGGACTCTCCCCGACCTCGACCCGTACAACGGTCGACAGCGGGTCCACGATGTCCTCGCCCACCCGCAGGATGGAGGTCGACACCGCTCCCAGCTTGCTCAGCGCGGCTCCCGCGGCCTTCAGCTCCTCCTCGGCCGTGTCGCCCTTCAGCGCGAGCATCTCGCCGTACGGGCGCAGCAGGGGAATCCCCCATGCGGCGAGTCGGTCCAGCGGGGCCACGGCCCGGGCCGTCACCACATGGACCGGTGGCAGCTTCCCCATGACCTCCTCAGCCCGGCCGCGGACGACGGTCACATGGTCCAGCCCCAGCAGTTCGACGACCTCGGTGAGGAAGTTCGTACGGCGGAGCAACGGCTCCAGCAGGGTGATCTTCAGGTCTTCCCGGACGAGCGCGAGGGGAATGCCCGGCAGGCCGGCGCCCGAGCCCACATCGCACACCGTGACCCCTTCGGGAACGACCTCGGAGAGCACCGCACAGTTCAGCAGGTGCCGCTCCCACAGGCGGGGCACTTCCCGCGGGCCGATCAGACCACGCTGCACGCCGGCCTCGGCCAGCAGCTCCGCATAGCGGACCGCATCGGCGAAGCGATCGCCAAACACTGCCCGCGCCTGTTCGGGCGCAGGGGGGAGATCCGCTGCCTCCGTCACGGGGACCGTCCTTCCGTACAACGCCGACGCCATGCGCCGGCCACAGAACTACCAGGCTGACAAAGTTCGGCCCCGTCTGGGCAACAGACGGGGCCGATGGAACGTGAGGCCGATCAGGCGGGCAGCACGACGACGAACCGCTGGGGTTCCTCGCCCTCGGACTCGCTGCGCAGCCCCGCGACCTTGACCGCGTCGTGCACGACCTTGCGCTCGAACGGGGTCATCGGCTTGAGCTTGACGGGCTCGCCGGTGTTCTTGACCTCGGCGGCGGCCTTGGCTCCCAGCTCGGAAAGCTCGGCCCGCTTCTTGGCGCGGTAGCCCGCGATGTCCAGCATCAGTCGGCTGCGGTCCCCGGTCTCCCGGTGCACGGCCAGGCGGGTCAGCTCCTGCAGGGCTTCCAGCACCTCGCCGTCACGGCCGACCAGCTTCTGCAGATCGCTGCTGCCCGTGTCGCTGATGATCGACACGGAGGCGCGGTCCGCCTCGACGTCCATGTCGATGTCGCCGTCGAGGTCGGCGATGTCGAGCAGACCCTCAAGGTAGTCCGCCGCGATCTCGCCCTCCTGCTCCAGGCGGGTCAGGGTGTCTGCACCCTCGGCAGCGGCGGAGGTGGTGCCTTCCGTCACGGGATGGACTCCTTCTTACTTCTTGGACGGGGACTTGGGCCGCTGTGGACCTTTACGCTGACCGGACTGAGCCTTGCTGCGGTTGCCGGCGCCCGGCTTCGGAGCCTGCTTGGCTGCGGGCTTGGCATCCTGCGGCTGCTCGGACTTGTCCAGCGACGTGGTCGGCGCGGCGTCGTCGGCCTGCTTGGCGCCGCCGGACTGACGCTGGGCCTTCGTCTGACGCTTGGGCTGCTGACGCTTGGCAGCGGTGGTGGCCACGCCGCCCTCGGCCTCGGTGGCGGCCTGGCTCTCGCCCTTGATGACGGAGCCGTCGGTCTGGGCGACGAGGCCCGCCTTGCTCAGGCCGTTGATGAACTTGCGCTCGTGCTCGTTGCGGTCGCGGCCCTTGGTGACGATCGCCTTGATGATGGCCTTCTCGCTGCGCCGGCCGATCTTGCCGTGATGCGTGACGTGCTTGGTCAGACGCTCCAGATAGGCGGCCTGGGCCTTGGAACCCGGAGTCGGGTTGTTGTGGATGACGTACATCTGCTGGCCCATGGTCCACACGTTGGTGGTCAGCCAGTAGACGAGCACACCGACCGGGAAGTTGATGCCGAAGACGGCGAACATGATCGGGAAGACGTACATCAGCATCTTCTGCTGCTGCATGAACGGCGTCTTCACCGTGGTGTCGACGTTCTTCGTCATCAGCTGGCGCTGTGTGTAGAACTGCGACGCCGACATCAGGACGATCATGATCGCGGTGACGACCCGGACGTCGGTCAGCGAGGCGCCGAGCGCGGCGACCTTGTCCGCGCTGTCGGTGAACTTCGCCGCCAGCGGGGCGCCGACGATGTGCGCCTTCTGGGCACTGGCGAGCAACTGGTCGTTGATGACGCCGATGGTCTTGCCCGACGCGATGCCGTTGAGCACGTGGTACAGGGCGAAGAAGAACGGGGACTGCGCCAGGATGGGAAGGCACGAGGAGAGCGGGTTGGTGCCCGACTCCTTGTACAGCTTCATCATCTCTTCGGACTGACGCTGCTTGTCGTTCTTGTAGCGCTCCTGGATCTTCTTCATCTCGGGCTGGAGCGTCTGCATGGCCCGGGTCGCCTTGATCTGCTTCACGAAGAGCGGGATCAGGCAGATGCGGATCAGGATCACCAGGGACACGATGGACAGGCCCCAGGCCCACCCGGTGTCAGGGCCGAAGATGGCCCCGTACACCGTGTGGAACTGGACGATGACCCAGGAGACAGGTGTCGTGATGAAGCTGAAGAGGCTGGCAATCGTGTCCACTAATCATGCTCCTTGGGCATGGGACGAGGTCTCTGCGGCCGGGCCCGAGGAAAGCTCGGAGGAGAGCTTCGCCTCGGTGGCCGGTTCGGCGGCGGAGGGCCCGCCCTTGCGTGCGCGCCAGGCGCTGCGCAGCATTTCGTGCCACCGCGGGCGCTTGCGCGGCGGAACATGGTCCACGCCGCCGAGCGACCACGGATTGCACCGGAGGATGCGCCAGGCGGTGAGTGCCGTGCCCTTGATCGCACCGTGCCGGTCGATGGCCGTGTAGCCGTAGTGGGAACACGACGGGTAGTACTTGCACACCGGCCCGAGCAGTGGACTGATCGTCCACTGGTACAGCTTGATCAGAGCCAGTAGCGGGTACTTCATCGCGCGCCCCCTCCCAGCAGCCGCCCCACGGCGGCATCCAGGTCTCGGGCCAGCTGTGCATGGTCTGCGTCACCCGATCCGGGCAACGCTCGTACGACTACCAGGCTACCGGGGGGGAACAAGGCGACTCGATCACGCATCAGATGGCGAAGTCTGCGCTTCACTTTGTTGCGCACGACGGCACCACCCACGGCCTTGCTGACGACGAAACCCGCACGCGTCGGGGAAGCACTCTCCCCAGGCGCGTGCGGGTCCGTGGCACCGCTACGAAGGTGGACGACGAGGAGCGGGCGTCCGGCCCGGCGACCCCGTCGTACCGCGGTCGCGAAGTCCTCGCGCCGCCTCAGCCGGTTCTCGGTAGGCAGCACGACGTCATGACCTGATCGGGATCAGGCGGACAGGCGGGCGCGACCCTTGCTACGGCGGGACGCGAGAATCGCGCGGCCGGCACGGGTGCGCATACGCAACCGGAAGCCGTGGGTCTTCGCGCGACGACGGTTGTTCGGCTGGAAGGTGCGCTTGCTCACTCGGGGGCTCCAGAAAGAATCGGTAGTGGCGGGGTGCCGTCCTGGCTGTCACCGTGCGCCCACGAGTAGCTCGCAGTGACGCCCGAGTGCACCGCTTACCGATCACCTGACGTGACCTGTGCCCATCGGAGGCAGGCGGCAGCAGCCATCGACAACTCGACCTGGTTACGGTACGCGGGGCTACGCCATCCGGTCAAACCCGGGGTCACGGAGAGACACTGTCCACAGGCTGGGGACAACAACTTGAACCGCACCCGCCGCGCTGACTACCGTGGCTGAACTCCGATTCGTTCCCTTGTCCCCCGCACCACCCTTCTTGGATCCCGACCCGTCTCACGACCACACGTTCGTGGGACCTGTGAGAGAGCGTGCCCTGTGGCTGACGTACCTGCCGATCTTGCCGCAGTGTGGCCACGAGTACTGGAACAGCTCCTCGGAGAAGGCCGTGGTCAGGGCGTGGAGGCGAAGGACGAGCACTGGATCCGGCGGTGCCAGCCGCTCGCCCTGGTCGCGGACACCGCGCTGCTCGCCGTGCCGAACGAATTCGCGAAGGGCGTGCTGGAGGGCCGGCTGGCGCCGATCGTCAGCGAGACCCTGAGCCGGGAGTGCGGCCGCCCGATCCGCATCGCGATCACCGTCGACGAGTCCGCGGGCGAACCCCCGGCGCCTCCCGCGCCCAGGCACCTGGCCCCGGCCGACGAGACCGGGCCGACGGTGTCACAGTCCCGCTACGAGGACCCCGAACTGCCGCCGCCCCCGTACGAGGGGTACGGCCGACACCACGCCGAGCGGTTGCCGGGCACCGAGACCGCCGCCAGGGCGGACCAGCTCCCCAGCCCGCGCCCCGCCTATCCGTCCGAGTACCAGCGGCCCGAGCCCGGCGCCTGGCCGCGGCCCGGCCAGGACGAGTACGGCTGGCAGCAGCCACGGCTCGGCTTCCCGGAGCGCGACCCGTACGCGTCGCCGTCGCAGAACTCCTACGGTTCACCGACCCGCGACGCCTATGCGTCACCGGACTCCTACACCTCCGGCCAGGACGCCTACGGCGCCGCTCAGGACTACCGCCCGCAGGGCATGGAGCGCCCTTCGTACGAGCAGCAGCGCTCCGCCTATGAAGGGGCGCGTTCCGACTACCGTCAGCGGGATCCGGCCCGGCGCGAGCTGTCCGAGCCGTCGGCGGGGTCCGGCCAGGTGCACCGCGGCGGCCCGATGGGGCCGAACCTGCCGACGACGGGTGCCCCCGGCCCGCTGGCCGCGCAGCCCGCGCCGGCGACCGGTCCGGGCGAGCCGACGGCACGACTGAATCCGAAGTACCTCTTCGACACGTTCGTCATCGGCGCGTCCAACCGCTTCGCGCACGCGGCCGCGGTAGCCGTCGCCGAGGCACCGGCGAAGGCATACAACCCCCTCTTCATCTACGGGGAGTCGGGGCTCGGCAAGACGCATCTGCTGCACGCGATCGGGCACTACGCGCGCAGCCTCTACCCGGGCACGCGCGTGCGGTACGTGAGTTCGGAGGAGTTCACCAACGAGTTCATCAACTCCATCCGCGACGGCAAGGGCGACAGCTTCCGCAAGCGCTACCGCGAGATGGACATCCTTCTCGTGGACGACATCCAGTTCCTCGCGGACAAGGAGTCGACGCAGGAGGAGTTCTTCCATACCTTCAACACGCTCCACAACGCGAACAAGCAGATCGTGCTCTCCAGTGACCGGCCGCCCAAACAGCTGGTCACCCTGGAGGACCGGCTGCGCAACCGCTTCGAGTGGGGGCTGATCACCGACGTCCAGCCACCCGAGTTGGAGACCCGCATCGCGATCCTGCGCAAGAAGGCGGTGCAGGAACAGCTGAACGCCCCGCCCGAGGTGCTGGAGTTCATCGCCTCCCGGATCTCGCGCAACATCCGTGAGCTGGAGGGCGCGCTGATCCGGGTGACGGCGTTCGCCTCGCTCAACCGGCAGCCGGTGGACCTGGGCCTGACGGAGATCGTTCTCAAGGACCTGATTCCCGGCGGCGAGGACACGGCGCCCGAGATCACCGCGACGGCCATCATGGCGGCGACCGCCGACTACTTCGGTCTCACGGTCGAGGACCTGTGCGGCACCTCGCGCGGTCGTGCCCTGGTCACCGCAAGGCAGATCGCCATGTACCTGTGCCGGGAGCTGACCGATCTGTCGCTGCCGAAGATCGGCGCGCAGTTCGGCGGGCGCGACCACACGACGGTGATGCACGCCGACCGCAAGATCCGCGCGCTGATGGCGGAGCGCCGCTCCATCTACAACCAGGTCACCGAGCTGACCAACCGCATCAAGAACGGCTGACGCCGGCCGCCGCACGGCGTTCTGGGCGCCCTCGGGAGAGATCCCGGGGGCGCCTTTCTGCGGTTCCGGCACACCGGCGTGGTGCGGCCGCACACGGTCGGAACGCCGCTCGCGTCCCTCCACAGCCCCGGCCCGGCGCCGGGCGGAGGCGGTCGCCCGACGGCCGCCGGTCACCCCGTGTTCGATTACCTGCCGGGTTACGGCCTCCCTCCACAGATTCGGTGAGTTTTTTCCGTCCACATCCTGGGGACTGCCGAGTTGTCCAGAACGTATCCACAGCCCAGCCCGGTGAAGGATCATCAAGGCAGGTCATCCGGTTGTGGATTGGTGGACGAAAGATATCCACAGCCTGTGGACAAAATGGAGATCCACAGGCTGTGGACGGAGTTGTCCACCGGCGACCCACAGGCTGAGGCCGGTTGTCCCCAGCGATCACCGGCTTCTCCACATCCCTGTCCACTGTTCGGCAACACGACGCACTCGATCACCGCGTCGAGTGAAAGGCGTCACATCAAGGTGCCGGGTTGGGTTGTGGGAAACGTGGGTAAACCTGGGGACGCAGCTGGGGAGAAGTGGCCCCAGGCTGTGGGTGGGGTGTGCAGAACTTCTTGTTCTCCACAGAGACCCCTGGTTGTCCACCGCCGTCGCCCACAGGGCCAGTGGACAAAATTTCCGCGCTGAGCAGGGCAAACGTGGTTATCCACGGTATCCACAGGCCCTACTACTACTCCCAACTAGAGAGAGAGCGGAATCCGTTTCGAAGCGGGGCCTGTGCACAACTCGCCCTCTCGTGCCCGACTGCCCCCCGGCACGACTTGACCGCGACGGGCACCTAGTGTCAGTGCGGTGCGTCAGACTGGTCCCCGGTGTTCTTCCCCACCCTGGGGACAGCGACACCGAGTCGAAGGACTCAGTAGCAACAGCAGGAGGCGGCTTACGGTGAAGATCCGGGTGGAACGCGACGTACTCGCGGAGGCAGTGGCCTGGGCGGCACGCAGCCTCCCGGCCCGTCCGCCGGCGCCTGTCCTCGCCGGCCTCCTCCTGAAGGCCGAGGACGGCCAGCTGAGCCTGTCCGGCTTCGACTACGAGGTCTCCGCACGCGTGAGCGTCGAGGCGGAGGTCGAGGAGGAGGGCACGGTCCTCGTCTCCGGCCGTCTCCTGGCCGACATCTGCCGTGCCCTGCCCAACCGCCCGGTGGAGATTTCCACAGACGGTGTACGGGCGACGGTGGTCTGCGGCTCCTCGCGGTTCACCCTCCACACCCTGCCTGTGGAGGAGTACCCGGCCCTGCCGCAGATGCCGAACGCGACGGGCACGGTCCCCGGCGAGGTCTTCGCCTCTGCCGCCGCGCAGGTCGCCATCGCGGCCGGCCGCGACGACACCCTGCCCGTCCTCACCGGCGTGCGCATCGAGATCGAGGGCGACACCGTCACGTTGGCCTCCACCGACCGCTACCGCTTCGCGGTCCGCGAGTTCCTGTGGAAGCCGGAGAACCCGGACGCCTCCGCGGTCGCCCTGGTGCCCGCCAAGACGCTCCTGGACACCGCCAAGGCACTGACCAGTGGCGACAGCGTGACGCTCTCGCTGTCCGGCTCCGGTGCGGGCGAGGGCCTGATCGGTTTCGAGGGCGCGGGCCGGCGGACGACCACGCGCCTGCTGGAGGGCGACCTCCCGAAGTACCGCACGCTGTTCCCGACCGAGTTCAACTCGGTCGCCGTGATCGAGACCGCCCCCTTCGTGGAGGCCGTCAAGCGCGTGGCCCTGGTCGCCGAGCGCAACACCCCGGTGCGGCTCAGCTTCGAGCAGGGCGTGCTCATCCTGGAGGCCGGCTCCAGCGACGACGCACAGGCTGTGGAAAGGGTGGACGCGCAGCTCGAAGGCGACGACATCTCCATCGCCTTCAACCCGACGTTCCTGCTCGACGGGCTGAGCGCCATCGACTCTCCGGTGGCGCAGCTGTCGTTCACGACGTCGACGAAGCCCGCGCTGCTCAGCGGCAGGCCGGCGGTGGACGCCGAGGCGGACGAGGCGTACAAGTACCTGATCATGCCGGTCCGCCTCAGCGGCTGACCGCCCGGTCTGTCGAAGCCCCAGGTGAGGGCGTACGCATGAGCGCGTATGCCCACAGATGTGCGTGGCTGCCCGGGTTTAGGCTCGGACGCGGGTACGAACGTGCCCCACACGTCACACAGCAACCGAAGGACACCAACTGATGGAGCTCGGTCTCGTCGGCCTCGGCAAGATGGGCGGCAACATGCGCGAGCGGATCCGCCGCGCGGGCCACACCGTCATCGGATACGACCGCAACGCTGACCTCGCGGATGTCCACAGCCTTGAGGAGCTTGTGGGCAAGCTCTCCGGCCCGCGCGTGGTCTGGGTGATGGTCCCGGCCGGCGAGCCCACCCAGTCCACGATCGACGAGCTGGCCGGGCTGCTGGAGCCCGGCGATGTCGTCGTGGACGGCGGCAACTCCCGCTGGACGGACGACGAGAAGCACGCCGAGGAGCTGGCCGCCAAGGGCATAGGTTTTGTCGACTGCGGCGTCTCCGGCGGGGTCTGGGGCCTGGAGAACGGCTACGCGCTGATGTACGGCGGCGACGCGGAGCACGTCGCCCGGGTGCAGCCGGTCTTCGAGGCGCTCAAGCCGGAGGGCGACTTCGGTTCGGTGCACGCCGGCAAGGCCGGCGCGGGGCACTTCGCGAAGATGGTCCACAACGGCATCGAGTACGCGATGATGCAGGCATACGCCGAGGGCTGGGAGCTGCTTGAGAAGGTCGACTCCGTCACGGACGTGCGCGAGGTCTTCCGCTCCTGGCAGGAGGGGACGGTCATCCGTTCCTGGCTCCTGGACCTCGCGGTGAACGCCCTCGACGAGGACGAGCACCTGGCCGGGCTCAAGGGTTATGCACAGGACTCCGGCGAGGGCCGGTGGACTGTGGAAGCCGCCATAGACCACGCGGTGCCGCTGCCCGCGATCACCGCGTCGCTGTTCGCGCGGTTCGCCTCACGGCAGGACGACTCGCCGCAGATGAAGATGATCGCGGCGCTGCGGAACCAGTTCGGCGGCCACGCGGTCGCGAAGAAGTAATCCACAGGGCCGCCCGTCGGTCCACATCTTTGGGGGAGGTCGGCGAACGACCATGCATGTCACGCACCTCTCGCTGGCCGACTTCCGCTCGTACGCCCGGGTCGAGGTCCCACTCGACCCGGGCGTCACCGCCTTCGTCGGCCCCAACGGGCAGGGCAAGACGAATCTCGTGGAGGCGGTCGGCTATCTCGCCACCCTCGGCAGCCACCGCGTCGCCTCGGACGCACCCCTGGTCCGCGTGGGGGCCGAGCGCGCGATCATCCGGGCGCAGGTCAGACAGGGCGAGCGGCGGCAACTGGTCGAGCTGGAGCTGAACCCGGGCAAGGCCAACCGCGCCCGCGTCAACCGGTCCGCGCAGGTGAGACCCCGGGACGTGCTGGGCATCGTACGGACCGTGCTGTTCGCGCCCGAGGATCTGGCGCTGGTCAAGGGCGACCCCGGCGAGCGGCGCCGCTTCCTCGACGAGCTGATCACCGCCCGAGCGCCGCGGATGGCGGGTGTGCGCTCCGACTACGAGCGGGTCCTCAAGCAGCGCAACACCCTCCTGAAATCGGCCGCGTTGGCCCGCAGGCACGGCGGCCGGGTGGGTGCACCTCCCGGGCGAGGGAATTCGAGCCCGGGGGCGGATCTGTCCACACTCGACGTCTGGGACCAGCACCTCGCGCGCGCGGGCGCCGAACTGCTCGCCCAGCGCCTCGACCTGATCGCCGCGATCGAGCCGCTGGCCGACAAGGCGTACGAGCAACTGGCCCCCGGGGGCGGCCCTGTCGCCCTGGAGTACAAGCCGTCCGCGCCTGGCGAGGCCCACACGCGCGAGGAGCTGTACGGCCAGCTCACGGCCGCGCTCGCCGAGGCGCGCAAGCAGGAGATCGAGCGGGGCGTCACCCTCGTCGGCCCGCACCGGGACGACGTGATCCTCAAGCTCGGCCGGCTGCCCGCCAAGGGATACGCCTCCCACGGCGAGTCCTGGTCCTATGCGCTGGCGCTGCGCCTGGCCTCGTACGAACTGCTCCGCTCGGAGGGCAATGAACCGGTGCTCGTTCTGGACGATGTCTTCGCCGAGTTGGACGCCCGACGGCGGGAGCGGCTCGCCGAGTTGGTCGCGCCGGGCGAGCAGGTCCTGGTGACCGCCGCGGTCGACGACGACGTACCGCACGTCCTGGCGGGGGCCCGGTACATGGTGTCCGACGGGACGGTGGAGCGCCGATGAGCACCGACGAGCCCACCCCGGCGCGGCCCCCGCTGTCCCCCGAGCCCTCGGGCGTCGACCTCGCGCGCGTGGCGTTGCGCGCGGCGAAGGAGGCGGCACGCGCGCGTGGGGACGCGGCGCGGCAGAAGAAGCAGGCGCGGCGCGGGGGGCTGCGCTCCGGCGCGCGCGCCGACGGCCGCGACCCGATGGCGCTGGGCGCCGCCATCAACCGGCTGATCACCGAGCGCGGCTGGGAGGCGCCCGCCGCGGTGGGCGGGGTCATGGGCCGCTGGCCGCAGATCGTCGGCGAGGACCTCGCCAAGCACTGTGTGCCGCAGCGGTACGACGAGGACGAGCGCGTCCTGTCCGTGAGTTGCGACTCCACGGCGTGGGCGACCCAGCTGCGGCTGCTCGCCCCGACGCTGGTCGCCCGCCTCAACGAGGACCTGGGGCATGGCACGGTGAAACTGATCAAGGTGCACGGTCCCGGTGGCCCCACCCGTCGCTACGGTCTCCTGCGCGCCCCGGGCAGCATGGGCCCCGGCGACACCTATGGGTGACCGGTCGGCTGACCGACGCGACGCCGAAAGGGCACGTACGGGGGTGCCGAGAGGGCTCCCGAGGGCTCGGTCGATCAGGTGACCGACCTCACATCGTCGCTGGTCGGGCGGTTTCGTCGTACCGCCGCGGGCGGTTCCGTCGGCACCTCGCGCGCGGGCGTCCGTCGCGACCTGACCCTGGAGTAGCCAGGGGTTGACGGTCGGAAGCGCTGAGTGGCGCTGTGAGCCTCTTTGAGACCCCTTCCGTATATCGGTACCCGGCCGAGACCGGTTGAGGGCGGCACATGGGGACTCAGGTACCGGCAAACCCCCATCACTGTCGGCGCTACCGGTAGACTGGAGCCAATCCCGCCCCGAACGTGGGGACCGTCCGGGAAAAGCTGAGCAACGCCGATCAGGGCTGACCAACGCAACATGCCGCAGCCGCTCCGGCAACCTGCCGACGAGCCTGGCTCGTGCTGTGCCAGAAAGGGCGCTTCGTGGCCGATTCCGGCAACCCCAACGAGAACATCCCGTCCACCGGCGCTGACGTGAACGGCGAGGTCACCGCCTCGTACGACGCCAGCGCGATCACCGTGCTCGAGGGTCTGGACGCGGTCCGCAAGCGACCCGGTATGTACATCGGCTCGACCGGTGAGCGCGGTCTGCACCACCTCGTGTACGAGGTCGTCGACAACTCGGTCGACGAGGCACTGGCCGGGCACGCGGACACGATCGACGTGACGATCCTGGCCGACGGCGGCGTCCGCGTCGTCGACAACGGCCGTGGCATCCCGGTCGGCATCGTCCCCTCCGAGGGCAAGCCGGCCGTCGAGGTCGTGCTGACCGTGCTGCACGCGGGCGGCAAGTTCGGCGGCGGCGGCTACGCGGTCTCCGGCGGTCTGCACGGCGTCGGCGTCTCCGTCGTCAACGCCCTGTCGAGCAAGGTGTCGATCGAGGTCAGGACCGACGGCCGGCGCTGGACGCAGGACTACAAGATGGGCGTGCCGACGGCCCCGCTCGCCGAGCACGAGGAGACCGACGAGACCGGTACCACGGTCACCTTCTGGGCCGACCCGGACATCTTCGAGACCACCGACTACTCCTTCGAGACGCTCTCGCGGCGCTTCCAGGAGATGGCGTTCCTCAACAAGGGCCTGACCCTCCGGCTCACCGACGAGCGCGAGTCGGCGAAGGCCACCTCGGGGGCGGACGAGGCGGGCGCCGACGAGAAGGACGAGGTCAAGTCGGTCACGTACCACTACGAGGGCGGCATCGTCGACTTCGTGAAGTACCTCAACTCCCGCAAGGGAGACGTGGTGCACCCCACCGTCATCGACCTGGAGGCCGAGGACAGGGACAAGAGCCTGTCCCTTGAGGTCGCGATGCAGTGGAACAGCGGCTACAGCGAGGGCGTGTACTCCTTCGCCAACATCATCCACACCCATGAGGGCGGCACGCACGAGGAGGGCTTCCGGGCGGCCCTGACCTCGCTGATCAACAAGTACGCGCGCGACAAGAAGCTGCTGCGCGAGAAGGACGACAACCTCACGGGCGACGACATCCGCGAGGGTCTGACCGCGATCATCTCGGTCAAGCTGAGCGAGCCGCAGTTCGAGGGCCAGACGAAGACCAAGCTGGGCAACACGGAGGCCAAGACCTTCGTCCAGAAGGCCGTCTACGAGCACCTCAACGACTGGCTGGACCGCAACCCGAACGAGGCCGCGGACATCATCCGCAAGGGCATCCAGGCGGCCACCGCGCGCGTGGCGGCCCGCAAGGCCCGCGACCTGACCCGTCGCAAGGGCCTCCTGGAGACCGCGTCCCTGCCGGGCAAGCTGGCCGACTGCCAGTCCAACGACCCGGCCAAGTGCGAGATCTTCATCGTCGAGGGTGACTCCGCCGGCGGTTCGGCCAAGTCCGGCCGCAACCCGCAGTACCAGGCGATCCTCCCGATCCGCGGCAAGATCCTCAACGTCGAGAAGGCCAGGATCGACAAGATCCTGCAGAACCAGGAGATCCAGGCGCTGATCTCCGCCTTCGGCACGGGTGTGCACGAGGACTTCGACATCGAGAAGCTCCGCTATCACAAGATCATCCTGATGGCGGACGCCGACGTCGACGGCCAGCACATCAACACCCTGCTGCTGACCTTCCTCTTCCGCTTCATGCGGGACCTGGTGGAGCGGGGCCATGTGTACCTCTCCCGTCCCCCGCTCTACAAGATCAAGTGGGGCCGGGAGGACGCCGAGTACGCGTACTCCGACCGCGAGCGCGACGCCCTCATCGAGCTGGGCCGCCAGCGCGGCAAGCGCATCAGGGAGGACTCGATCCAGCGCTTCAAGGGCCTCGGCGAGATGAACGCCGAGGAGCTGCGCGTGACGACGATGGACATCGACCACCGGGTCCTCGGCAAGGTCACCCTCGACGACGCCGCCCAGGCCGACGACCTGTTCTCGGTCCTGATGGGCGAGGACGTCGAGGCCCGCCGCCAGTTCATCCAGCGCAACGCCAAGGACGTCCGCTTCCTCGACATCTGAGTCGGTCTCAGCTGACCGCACCGGGAAGGATCTTGACCAGCAATGGCCGACGAGAACACCCCAGTCCCGCCCGAGGCCCAGGGCGGCGACACACGCATCGAGCCCGTCGGGCTCGAAACGGAGATGCAGCGCTCGTACCTGGACTACGCGATGTCCGTCATCGTGTCCCGTGCGCTGCCCGACGTCCGTGACGGTCTCAAGCCCGTCCACCGCCGTGTCCTGTACGCCATGTACGACGGCGGCTACCGGCCCGAGCGCGGCTTCTACAAGTGCGCCCGCGTGGTCGGCGACGTCATGGGCAACTACCACCCGCACGGCGACAGCTCGATCTACGACGCGCTGGTCCGCCTGGCCCAGCCGTGGGCGATGCGCATGCCGCTCGTCGACTCCAACGGCAACTTCGGCTCCCCGGGCAACGACCCGGCGGCCGCCATGCGCTACACCGAGTGCAAGATGGCGCCGCTGTCGATGGAGATGGTCCGCGACATCGACGAGGAGACCGTCGACTTCACGGACAACTACGACGGCCGCTCCCAGGAGCCGACCGTCCTGCCGTCCCGCTTCCCGAACCTGCTGATCAACGGTTCGGCCGGCATCGCGGTCGGCATGGCGACCAACATCCCGCCGCACAATCTGCGCGAGGTCGCGGCCGGCGCCCAGTGGTGCCTGGAGAACCCGGACGCCTCGCACGAGGAGCTGCTCGACGCCCTCATCGAGCGCATCAAGGGCCCGGACTTCCCGACCGGCGCCCTGGTGGTGGGCCGCAAGGGCATCGAGGAGGCATACCGCACCGGGCGCGGCTCGATCACCATGCGTGCGGTTGTCGAGGTCGAGGAGATCCAGAACCGCCAGTGCCTGGTGGTCACGGAGCTGCCGTACCAGGTCAACCCGGACAACCTGGCGCAGAAGATCGCCGACCTGGTGAAGGACGGCAGGGTCGGCGGTATCGCGGACGTCCGCGACGAGACGTCCTCGCGCACGGGCCAGCGCCTGGTGATCGTCCTCAAGCGGGACGCGGTCGCCAAGGTCGTCCTGAACAACCTCTACAAGCACACCGACCTGCAGACGAACTTCGGCGCCAACATGCTGGCGCTGGTCGACGGGGTGCCGCGGACCCTCTCCCTGGACGCGTTCATCCGGCACTGGGTGACGCACCAGATCGAGGTCGTCGTCCGCCGTACGCGCTTCAGGCTGCGCAAGGCCGAGGAGCGGGCGCACATCCTGCGCGGTCTGCTGAAGGCCCTGGACGCCATCGACGAGGTCATCGCGTTGATCCGGCGCAGCGCGACCGTCGAGGTGGCGCGCACCGGCCTGATGGGGCTCCTGGAGATCGACGAGATCCAGGCGAACGCCATCCTGGAGATGCAGCTGCGCCGACTGGCCGCCCTGGAGCGCCAGAAGATCGTCCAGGAGCACGACGAACTCCAGGCGAAGATCAACGAGTACAACGCGATCCTCGCCTCGCCGGTCCGCCAGCGCGGCATCGTCAGCGAGGAACTGGCGGCGATCGTCGAGAAGTACGGCGACGACCGCAAGACCATGCTGGTGCCCTACGACGGTGACATGTCCATCGAGGACCTGATCGCCGAGGAGGACATCGTCGTCACCGTCTCGCGCGGTGGCTATGTGAAGCGGACGAAGACGGACGACTACCGGGCGCAGAAGCGCGGCGGCAAGGGCGTGCGCGGCACGAAGCTGAAGGAAGACGACATCGTCGACCACTTCTTCGTCTCCACCACGCACCACTGGCTGCTGTTCTTCACCAACAAGGGCCGGGTGTACCGGGCGAAGGCATACGAGCTGCCGGACGCCGGCCGGGACGCGCGCGGGCAGCACGTGGCGAACCTGCTGGCCTTCCAGCCGGACGAGGCGATCGCCGAGATCCTCGCGATCCGCGACTACGAGGCGGCGCCGTACCTGGTCCTCGCCACCAAGGCGGGGCTGGTCAAGAAGACGCCTCTGAAGGATTACGATTCGCCCCGTTCCGGCGGTGTCATCGCGATCAACCTGCGGGAGCGGGAGGACGGATCCGACGATGAACTGATCGGGGCCGAGCTGGTGTCGGCGGACGACGATCTGCTTCTGATCAGCAAGAAGGCGCAATCGATCAGGTTCACCGCCTCGGACGACACCCTGCGGCCGATGGGCCGGGCGACCTCCGGCGTCAAGGGGATGAGCTTCCGCGGGGGCGACGAGCTTCTCTCGATGAATGTCGTTCGACCCGGTACGTTCGTGTTCACTGCCACGGACGGCGGGTACGCGAAGCGGACCGTCGTCGACGAGTACCGCGTCCAGGGTCGCGGCGGCCTCGGCATCAAGGCCGCCAAGATCGTGGAGGACCGCGGCTCGCTCGTCGGCGCGCTGATCGTCGAGGAGAGTGACGAGATCCTCGCCATCACCCTGTCCGGCGGTGTGATTCGTACGCGAGTCAGCGAGGTCAGGGAGACGGGCCGTGACACCATGGGCGTCCAACTGATCAACCTGGGCAAGCGCGATGCCGTCGTCGGTATCGCACGTAACGCCGAGGCGGGGCGCGAGGCGGAGGAAGTCGACGGTGACGTGGCCGTGGACGAGACCGCCGAGGGCGCCGCGACCACCGGCACGGACGAGGGTGAGGCGCCCTCGGCCGAGTAGCACGAGGAGTGTGTCATCGTGAGCGGAGCCACGGGCGCCCGTTCGGTCGGTACCCCGGCCGGCAACGATTCCGGTAAGGGAACGGACGACGGCGGCCGTGGCTCCGCCGCGAACGCCGCGAACGCCGCGAACGCCGCGAACGCGACGGATCCGCACACCACCAATCTGAAGCCGGTCAAGTCGCCCGCGACCGACCCGCACTCGCCCGACACTCATGGATCCCAGGGGGGAACTGTGACGGACACCCGAGGCTCGCAGACCCAGCACTACGGCGCTGGAGCGGGCCCGGCCGCGCCCGGCGCCCAGCAGTCGGCCCAGGCAGGCGAGGCGTACGGCGCCTCGCCGCTGCCGGGCGAACGACGGCAGCAGCAGCCCGCCGGGCCCTACCCCCCGCCGCAGGCATATCGGGCGCAGACCGCGGCCGGGTCCGCGGCCGCGCGCCGGCCGCGCACCGGCGCGCGCACCACGCCCCGCACCCGCAAGGCGCGGCTGCGCGTGGCCAAGGCCGACCCGTGGTCGGTGATGAAGGTCAGCTTCCTGCTCTCCATCGCGCTCGGCATCTGCACGATCGTCGCGTCCGCGGTGCTGTGGATGGTCCTGGACGCGATGGGTGTCTTCTCGACCGTCGGCGGCACCATCTCGGAGGCGACCGGCTCGAACGAGGCGAACGGCTTTGACCTGCAAGCATTCCTGTCGCTCCCGCACGTGCTGACCTTCACGGCGATCATCGCGGTCATCGACGTCGTCCTCGCGACGGCGCTGGCCACGCTCGGCGCGTTCATCTACAACCTCTCCGCAGGCTTCGTCGGGGGTGTGGAGCTGACGCTGGCGGAGGACGAGTAGGACGGGCCATCTACCGCGTCACGGTGATTCCAAACCTCTGCCGTGCGGCCTGCGACAACCGATTTTGGGACTGCCCCGGTCGTGCGCTAATCTTCAGGAGTCAGCGCGCGGGACACATACCGCAGAGCGCGACGGGGCTATAGCTCAGTTGGTTAGAGCGCATCCCTGATAAGGATGAGGCCACAGGTTCAAATCCTGTTAGCCCCACAGTGGCATAGTGCCTGGTCATACGGCCGGCAGATCGTTTCGATCTGCCGGCCGTATGTGTTGTCGGTCTGTGTCGGCTGCGGGGAGGGCGGCGGCTTTTGGGACATGGAAACGCTCGACCGCTGGCGACGGGGGATGCACCAGCGATCGAGCTATGGCCAAGGGTAACAAGGCCGGTCGGGCGGTGGGGGCCAACTGCTCTGCGACAGACGGGAGTTGTGACCTGGATCACGGGTGGCCGGGTGGGCCGGGGCGGTCGGCCGGGGTGCGTGGTCGTCAGCGTCCGCAGGGCGGGTCGTACGAGAGCCGGGGCAGGTACTCGTGCCACTTCTCCGGTGTCAGCACGCCCCGGGTGGTCGCGCAGATGTGGTGGATGGCCTGGTCGACGTCCAGGTTCCACAGCCGTATGGTGTCGGCGCCGCTCGACACCCCGAGCATGCGGCTGTTGGGGCTGAACGCCAGGAAGTTGCCGGTCTTGGCGTTGGGGCTCAGCGACTGGCCGATCGGGGACGCCTTGGACGGGTGGGTGACGTCCCACAGTCGTACGGTGTTGTCGTTGCCGCCGCTGGCCAGGGTGCGGCCGTCCTGGCTGAACGTCAGCGAGACGACCGCCTCGGTGTGGCCGGCGAGGGGCGAGTCCAGCCCGGTGGTCCCGGCCGGGGCGTCGATGTCCCACAGCCGTACCGTGTCGTCGTCGCTGCCGCTGGCCAGGGTCTGGCCGTCCGGGCTGTAGGCGAGGGTGTTGACGGGGCCGAGGTGCCCCGTGAGCGGGCTGCCGATGAGGGTGGCGCGGCGCGGGTCGGCCACGTTCCACAGCCGGAGGGTGCCGTCCGCGCTGCCGCTGGCGAGGGTGCGGCCGTCGGGAGCGAACACCAGGGAGTTGACGAAGCCCTTGTGGCCGGTGAGGGGGTGGCCGAGCGGCTCCGGGTCGGTCGGGTCGCTGACGTCCCACAGCTGGATGGTGCGGTCGTCGTAGGCGGTGGCCAGGGTGCGCCCGTCCGGCGCGAAGGCCAGGGAGTTGGGGCCTGCGAAGCGCGTCCGCAGCGTGAGCGGCACGCCGTAGGGGGCGGGCCGGTACGGGTCGGAGACGTTCCACAGTTGCAGCGAACGGTTTCCCATCCGCACCGCGAGGACCCTGCCGTCGGAGGAGAACGCCAGCTTCCGTACGTCACCGTCGCCCGGCATGAAGAGCTCGGACAACAGCGTGGGCCTGCCGGGGTCGGTGATGTTCCACAGCCGGACCTTTCCGTCCCGTGCGGCGGCGGCGAGCACATGCCCGTCCGGCCGGAACGCGCCGATGCGGCCGATCATGTCCGAGGTCGGGATCGTCCACAGCCGGACCTTGCTGTCGCCGCTGCCGGTGGCGAGGGTCCGGCCGTCGGGGCTGAAACCCAGCGCGTACATCTCGCCGCTGCCGCCGGACAGGGGCTCGCCGACCTGGGACGGGTAGGCCGGGTCGCTGACGTTCCACAGGGACGCGGTGCTGTCCGCGCTGGCCGCGGCGAGCATGGTGCCGTCCGGGCTGAAGGCCACCGACCAGACGGGACCGGTGTGGCCGGTCAGCGGGGTGCCTAGCGGTGCCGCGAGGCGCGGGTCGGACACGTCCCAGAGCCGTACGGTGTCGTCCGCGGCGCCGCTGGCGAGGGTGCGCCCGTCCGGGCTGAACGCCACGGAGTGCACCGTCGTGGTGTGCCCGGTCAGCGGGGTGCCGAGCAGTGCCGCGCGGCGCGGATCGGTCATGTCCCACAGCCTGATCGAGCCGTCGTCCGCGCCCGCCGCCAGCGTCCGTCCGCTGGGGCTGAAGGCCAGGGAACGGACGGCGTCGGTGTGTCCCGTCAGGGTGCCGAGTGGCTTCGGCCGGGCCGGATCGCGTACGTCCCACAGCCGTACGACGTGGTGGTCGGTGGCCGCGGCCAGCGTGTGTCCGTCCGGGCTGAAGGCGAGCAGATAGACGGTGCCGTCGTGGCCGCTCAGCGGTGTGCCGAGCGACTGGGGCCGGCGGGGGGAGGTGACGTTCCACAGGCGGACGGTGCCGTCGTCCGAGGCACTGGCGAGGGTGCGGCCGTCGGGGCTGAAGACGGCGCTGCTCACCCAGCTGGAGTGACCGGTGAGGGGTTTGCCGAGCGGCTTGGGGCGCGTCGGGTCCGTCACGTCCCACAGCCGTACGGTCCGGTCGTAGCTGGCGGTCGCCAGAACCTTGCCGTTCGGGCTGAACGAGGTGAGGTAGACGGCGCCGGTGTGGCCGAGGAGCGGCGTGGCCAGTGGGGCGTTCACGATCGAGATCAGCCGGTTGCCGGCGCCCTCGTCGTCCGGCCGCAGATGGTGCGCCACGAGATCGAGCTGCGCGGACAGCGACGGATCCGTGTACTGGACGCGATCCGCCTCGGCGATCACCTGCTCGAACACCGCGTCGTTCCGCTGCTGCCAGGCGATCATGGCCGAGCCGACGGCCAGGATCGCGAGGATCACCAGGGCCGACACCGCGCCCCGGCTGATCCGGACCGTGCGCTTGCGCAGCCTGACCGAGGCGGCCAGGAACTCCGCGGCGCTCCGGGTCAGGGAGGTGTCACCGGCGGACGCCGCCCAGGCGCGGGCCTGCTCCAGTCGGGACCCCCGGTAGAGCAGCGACGCGTCGCGGTTCGAGCCCTCCCAGGCCCGGCCGTCCTCCTCCAGGCGCTGCCGCAGCAGGTTGCCCTGCCGGTCCTCGTCGATCCAGTCGCGCAGCCGGGGCCAGGCGTGGAGCAGCGCCTCATGGGTGATCTCGACGGTGTCCGCGTCGAGCGTCACCAGCCGGGCGCGGACGAGGGCTTCGAGTGACTCCTCCGTACCGTCCGGGTCCGTCGACTCCTCCGCCAGCTGGCGCCGCGTACCCCGCCTGCGGGTGGCCTGGGTGTCCTCGCCCAGCCGGACCAGCCTGAGCAGCAGCAGCCGTGTCGCCGTGCGCGCCTCCGGGTCGAGGCTGGACCAGGCGCGCTCGGCGGTCGCCGCCACCGCGCCCTGGATGCCGCCCGCCGCGCGGTAGCCGGCCAGCGTGAGCCTGCCCCCCTTGCGTCGCTGCCAGGTGGCGAGCAGCGCGTGGGAGAGCAGCGGGAGCACGCCCGCGTCGTGCGCGCCGCGCGGGCCGTCCGCGCTGACCTCGCGGAGGATCAGCTCGGCCAGGCCCGGTTCGAGTTCCAGGCCGACCGCCTTGGCCGGTCCGGTCACGGCCTCGCGCAGTTCGGCGGCGGTCAGCGGGCCGAGCACCATGTGCCGGTGCTGGAGCGCGTCGGCCAGTTCGGGATAGCCGAGGCACTGCTCGTAGAAGTCGGCCCGTATGCCGAGGACGACCAGTACGGGGGCCGGGGTGGCCGCCGTGGTGGCCGGGCCGGCGGGCGCGCAGGCGGCGTGCAGGATCCGGATGAAGGCGCGCCGGTCCGCCTCGTCGGCGCAGAGGGTGAACGCCTCCTCGAACTGGTCCACGACGATCACCGGGCGGGCGGCGCCGGGCGCCTCGCGCCGCGCCCAGGCGGCGACGGCCTCGCCGACCGCCCGGATGTACCGGGGGTCTCCGGGGTCCGCCGGTGTTGGTTCGGTGGGGGCCGGGTCGGCGGGGGTCGGCTTGGTGGGGTCCGGTTCCGCGGGAGTTGGCTCCGCGGCGGCCGATTTTGCGGGGGCCGATTTTGCGGGGGCCGGGACGAGTGGGGCCAGCTCGGGGATTCGGCGGGTCAGTTCCGCGAGGGGATCGTTTCCCGGGACGAGTTGGAGCACCACTCGCTGGGGCGGGTCGTCCGCGCGTGGTCGGTCTTCGCCCGGCGGTTGGAAGTCTCCGTCGCCTGGGGTGTGTTCCTCTGGGGTGCGTTCGCCTGCGGCGCGTCCGGCCGGGGGGCGTTCGTCTGCGGCGCGTTCGTCTGCGGCGCGTTCGTCTGGAGGGCCTCCGGCCGGGGTGCGTTCGCTCGGGGGGCGTCCGGCCGAGGTGCCTCGGCGCGCGGTGCCTCCGTCCGCGGTGCCGTCGCGCAGTGCCGGTACCAGGCCCGCGTTCAGGAGGGACGACTTCCCCGCCCCCGAGGCGCCCACGAGCATGACCAGGCCGCCGGTCCGCTCCGCCGCGCGGAGCTGGTCGACGAGGGCCTCCGTACTCCGCTCCCGACCGAAGAACCAGCGGGCGTCCTCCCGGCGGTAGGCGGCGAGCCCGCGGTACGGGCACACTCCGGGCACGGCCGGGGCCCCGCCCGAGGCGCCCTCCTCCTCGTCCGGGGACGCCGCCGGGCGGTCGCCGACCGGGTCGGCCACCGCGCGCTCCCACAGCCGCTGCCATTCGGTCAGGTCGTACAGGCCCGGGTAGACCGGAGCCGGTCGTGCGCGCCGGGCTTCGGGGACCAGCACATGCAGTACCGCGGCGAGGGCGCCGAATTGGGCGGGTACGTTCTTGGCCCGTCGCCAGTCACTGATGCGCTGGGCGGACACCCGGACGGGCCGTCCGCGCTCGTCGATCCGCTGCAACCGGACGACCGCCTCGGCGACGCGTTTGAGGGGAGGGTTGCCCGCTTCCTTGTACAGCAGCGCGAGACGTTCCGCGAAGGCTGTGCGCGCCCCTGAGTCGGAACTCAAGGTCTCCACCCCTAACTCCCCGCCTCTGGACGTCCGGACCGGAAAACTCACCCTATATAACTGACCTGCGGCGATACCTTCGGCCGGGCACCGGAACCTCGTGGTCGTGCGCCACAGATGGCAGGATCGCGACGCAGTGGCGGTTCGGTTACCCGCCGTCCGCTCGTCGTCCGGACAGGTCAGCATCCCAGAGCTTCGGAGAGTCGGCTCATGGCGCCGCATGTTCTCGGTCAGCTTCCGTCGGATTCAGGCAACGGCGGCGAAGGCCCGGACGTGTAGGCCCGAGGCCCGGACTCGAAAGCCCGGCGGACGTGCGTCGCGAGCCCCTACCGGTTCCGGCAGCCGTCGCGGTGAACTCCAGGCCGCTTTTTCCTTCGGTGCGCACCGATCACGTCGATGTGGTGCGGATCGATACCGCCCGCGGCGTCCGGCACTGGTCCCCACGTGGGGAGGGACCAGCGCCGGACGACGGGTGCCGTGCCGGACGACGGGTCCGGTGCCTGGCGGTGGGACCGCCTCTCTGTGACCGCGCTACGACCCTGTCGGTCTGACGGTACGTCAGTTGTGGTCGCCGTCAGCCCCCCCGATCCCCCATGCAGTACGGACCCTCGCAGGCCGTCCGTTCCGGGCGGTTCGCCGGGCCGTTCGCGGGGCAGTGACGTCGTGTGAGTCAGCTTCGCACCGGCCCGGCGAACCCGCTCGGGACGGGGCCCACCTGCGACTGGAGTGCGCATGACGGTCTCCATCGACCCCAACCTCTGTTACGGCTCCGGCGAATGCGCCCACCGGGTCCCGTCCGTCTTCGCTTTCGAGGACGGATACGGCATGGTGCGGCCCGGCCGTGAGCGCAGCGGGGACGAGGCGCTCGTCCAGGAGGCGGCCGAGCGGTGCCCTTCCCAGGCGATAACCGTCACCGAATGAGCGGTGCGGGCGGCGGTACGGGGGGTGTGGGCGCCGGTACGGGTACGGGCGATCAGCGGTGTAGGACCGTCGCCGCTCCGTTGTGCAGTGCCATGTCAGAGGTTCTGGTCACGCTCGGCCGCCGGTATGTGCGCGATGCCCCGGGCTCGTTGGGCAAGGCGTCCCTTGTCACCCGCTGGCTGAACCCGTATCTGCGGGACCATCCCCGCCGACGTGTTGTCGTGACTCGTTGCGGCGCGCGGTTCGCGGTGGACACCCAGGACCTCATCCAGCGGTACCTGTACCTGTTCGGGGTGTGGGAACCGCACCTGACGAGCTGGCTCCGGCGCCGGTTGAAGCCGGGGGACGGCTTCGTCGACGTCGGGGCGAACGTGGGGGTCTTCAGCGTCCTGGCGTCACGGCTGGTCGGTGACCGGGGGAGGGTCGTGGCGATCGAGGCATCGCCCGTGTTCCACCGTCGCCTGCTGCAACAGCGCGCGCTCAACGACTGCCGCAACATCCGGGCCGTCAACGCCGCGGTCTCCGACGCCCACAAGACCCTGACCTTCGTACTCGCCAGCTCCCGCAACATGGGGGCGAACAGCATCGTTCCGTACGACGGCCCCGCGGAGTCCACCTTCGAGATCGAGGCCCGCCCGCTGCCGGACCTGCTCGAACCGGCGGAGATCGCGACCGCCCGGGTGATCAAGATCGATGTCGAGGGCGCGGAAGGGGGCGTGGTCCGGGGTCTCGCGCCCCTGCTGGACAGGCTGCGGCCCGACGCGGAGATCAGCGTCGAGGTGACCCCCGAGCGCATGGCCCGGCTCGGGGACTCGGCCGACGAACTGCTCAGGACGATGGCCGACGCGGGCTTTCACGTCTATCGGCTGGCCAACGACTACGCGCCCGGGAGTTACCCGTCGGCACTGAGCGGTCCGTCGGGCGTGCCCGTTCGCTGGCGCGGGCCCGTCGAGGCCGAAAGCGATCTGATCTTCTCCCGGGTGGACGCGGAGACCTTGCCCTGACTCTGACCGGCCGGTCGGTCTCCGGAGGCGGGCGGTCGGTCAGTCTGTCAGCGGAGCGCGCCATTCGAACCGTGCCAGCGCCCGCGCCCGGGCCGCGACGACGGCCATCCGCGCGTCCCGCTCGGTCGGGTCGATGTGCGGGGCCTGGCCCGTGACCTGGCCCTCCCACTTGCGGTAGAGGAGCCCCACCTCCTGGGAGAACCAGCCGCGGCTCACGGAGTTCAGGGCCAGGAGCAGCCCGGTGTCCTCGGAAGCGGGCAGCGCCATCCAGCCGCCGAGCGCGACCAGGAGGTCATGCCGTACGCAGAGCGTCGCCGGGTGGACCTGGGCGCGGAAGCCGTTGCGTGCCCAGTACTCTGTCACGACGCCGCGTTCGATCGGCCCGGCGTCGGGGTCTGCGGGGAAGCCGACCGTGGAGCCGTCCGGCATGAGGTCCAGCACCCGTGAGGTCGCCCAGCCGATACCGGGGTTCCCTTCGAGGACGGCCAGGTCGCGGGCGAGGGCCCCCGGGGCGAGCTGGTCGTCGGCGTCCAGGACCTTGACGTACTCGCCGTGGGCGTGCGCGAGCGCCATCGTGCGGGCCACGCCGGGGCCGCCCGGGCGCCCCTGCCGAAAGGTCACCCGCTCGTCGTCGGGGACGTACGGACGGACGTCGTCCGTCTCCCCGTCCTCCTGGATCACCCAGTGCCAGGCCCAGCCGTCGGGCAGTTCCTGCGCGCACAGCGACTTGTACGCCTCCCCCAGGAACGGGGCCGAAGGCGCGTGAACCGCGGTGACGATGATGACGCGCCGGCGCACGGCGGCCTCACCACCTTTCCAGTGACGTGGTGAAGGACAGTTCCGTGCGGTCGCCGGGGAGTGTGACTTGGGTGATGTCCACGACGCGGCCCTCGATGTCGTACGAGGTCTTCCGCAGGAGGATCACCGACGTACCCGGCGGCAGCTCCAGTTCCTCGGCCTCCTCCGGCGTCGGCGGGCGGGCGGTGAAGCGCTCCTCGACCCGGTCCACCTCGATGCCCACGGTGTACAGCTGGTTCTGTGTGCCGCCCGGCCACGGCTCGTTGCCGTCGTCCAGGAGATCGGGGTTCGCGGCGATCATGTCGCGGACGAGCAAGGAGGTGACCAGGCTGAACGGGGCGGACTCGGCGGCGCAGCGCGTCCGGTAGGTGCGTTCGAGAAGAACGGTCCCCTCGGGGACGCCGAACGCGTCCGCGAGGTCCTGGGGCGCCTTGACCTCCCGGTATTTCGCGTGGAACACGAGATCCCGCAGCTCAAGACCGGTGTCGTGCTCGGTCGCTCCGGTCTGTGCCCGTTCGGCCTTTGGCTCGCGGGCCCGGCGCTTCTCCCACTGGTGCCGGGAGTTGTCGCGGACCGCCCGCGTGCGCGGGCGCCGGACGAAGGTGCCGCTGCCGTGCCGCTTGTCGATCAGACCTTCCTCGTTCAGAACCCGGAGGGCGTTCTGGATCGTCGGCAGGCTGCGCCTGTAGCGCCGCGCCAGATCCGTCTCCGACGGCAGGCGTTCGCCCGGCCGGCGCCCGCCCTCGCGGATGGACCGGCGGATGTCGTCCGCGATCACTTCGTACGCCTTGGGCACAGGAGTCACCTCACCACCAGGCTACGACTCCTGAAGAGGTCCTTATGACCTGGGGCCGGGCGGGGCCAGGCGGGGTCGGTCGGGGTCGGTCGGGTTCGGTCGGCGACAGCGGGCACACGAAGGCCCCCGGCCGGGGGGAGGCCGGGGGATTCGGCTGATGTGGAGCTGTACGCAAGTTCGCCATCAGGTGCTGCTGCATCACTGTGTCTCGGTGCTGCACGTCTGGTGTGCGTTGGTGTGCGCGTCCTTGGCGCCGCACGCCATGTGTGCTGCCGCTGTACCGCTGGGTGTCGGGTCCGGTCGGGTTCCGGCGGGTTCCGGCTGGTTCCGGCGGGTTCCGGTTGGGTTCGGCCGAGTCTGGCCGAGTCTGATCCGGGTCGGATCGAGTCTGGTCAGGTCCGTCGTCAGCGGTGGAGGGGCGTCGGGTCAGCAGGTGAGCGGTGCCGGGGTCGTCAGGTCCATCGGGGCGGTCGCTGCGGTGTCTTCGAGGGGGTGGTGGCGGCAACTCGGAGACTTGCCGTGGGCCTCGGCCCGGATCCGTTGCTTCATCGTGGGGGGCAGGGCCCTGGCTTCGGACCAGGACCAGGACCAGGACCAGTGGTGTGTCGCCGGCATCGGAGCGGGTGCGCTGCTCTTCTGCGGGATCTCGGTTCGCGGGGCGGCCGCGGCGGTGGTCGCGGAGGCGAGTCCGAGCGCCGCGAACAGCGCGAGGAAGGCGGTGACGATGACGGTCCACAGATTCATGACCTTGTTGCTCCGGGCCATGACCCCTCACTTTCGGGTTGGGCGATTTGCGTACTTTCCTCATGATGTGTAGGAGCGTCGCGAAGTGGTGGACTTCCGTACGTGGCGCGTCGATGTTCAGATGAACACCACTCGAATGGTGCAAAAGGGAGGGAAATCCCCCAAAGGCGGACCTCAAGTGGTGAAGGGGGAGCAAAGTCACCGTGTGTGGAGGTGCGATCACCCTCCGGTCGAGGCGCCGCAGACCGCGTCTAATGCGCTCTTGAGGGCGGGAGTTGGGGCCCGGCGCAGGTCACCGAACGGTATCGGTCGGTGTGTATAGTCGGGCGCCAGAGGTCCCCTACGTCAAGGAAAGACGAGGTCGCGCGGTGAAGAAGCTGCTCCTGGTCGCACTGGCCGCCATCGGCGGGCTCCTCGTGTACCGCCAGATCCAGGCGGATCGCGCCGAGCAGGATCTGTGGACGGAGGCGACTGACTCCGTGCCCACGGGTTCGTGAGTACAGACAACGGAAACCGATCAGGCCCCGACCGCTGCAGCGGTCGGGGTTTTGTGTTGCCAGGGCGCCGATGAGGGGGTAGGGCCGCGCGCGAGCGGGGGCGTCGCGAGCGGGGCGTTTCGGACGGCCGCGGGGATTGCCGGGATGACCCGGGCGCGCGCGGGGCAGGATGGGCCACGGTCCGGTACGGCGTGACGACAGGCGGTGTACGGCCGCGGGTGGTTACGGCCATCTTTGACGCAGGGCCGCAGCCGGTTGGGTCCAGACGCAACTGGGTCTGGACGAGCGGAACGCGGCTGCAGGCTGTATAGGGGCGGTTGGACGGTCTTCACCGTGGGTCGTCCGCCGACGCACCGCCGTGGGACGACGAGGGGTGGCACGGGATGGGGCGGCACACGGGGTGGCGTATGGCGTGGTGTGCGGGGTGGCGTATCGAGTGGCGTACGGCGTGGTGGTGGCCCGGGGCGAGTCGGCGGTGCCGTCGGCTGCCCGTCGCGGTCGCGGTCGTGGTCGCGGGGACGGTGGTGGTGCTGTGCGCCGTGGTGGTGCTGCCGGGCCCGTCGGCGGTGGCCGTGGGCTCGGAGGCCGGAGCCGTGGGGTCGGCAGCTGGAGCCGTGGGCTCGGCGGCCGGGGTCTTTGACGGGTACGCGTTCGCGGAAGGGGCCCGGAGCGTCGCCGGAGCGGCGGGCACCGCGGACGCGGCGAGGCTGAGGCCGGGCGAGACGTACCGGAGTTCCCTCCCGCGGAGCGGCACGTTCTACTACCGCCTGGAACTCCAGGCGTCGACGACCGCCTACGTTCCCGTGACCGCGGTACCCCCCGCCGGTGCCACCGTCTCCGCCAGCGACGGCATCAGGGTGTCGGTGCAGGACGCCAACGGTGGCTCCTGCTCCTTCGCATCCGCGCGGTTCGGGACCGGACTGAGCCCGCGGCCGGTCACGGCACTGGGGATGCGCGAGGTGGGCAATGCGCTGTGCCAGGGAGCGGGCACGTACTACGTGCTGGTCGAGCGCCTCGAAGCGTCCGGCTCGGGTGGAGTGTCCGGTTCGGGTGGTGCGTCCGCTTCGGGTGGCGGGTCTGGGCCGGGTGGCGGGTCCGCGGCGGATGCGGCGGGTGCCTGGGACCTGGAGCTGGCACCGGTCACCGAGCCGCACCTGGAGCGGGCCGGGGCCACGAACGCGCCCGAGGTCTGGGACTCCGCCTCGCCCGAGGCCGTCACCGACGAGCCCCGGCGCCGCACCGGCGGAGCGGGCTTCGCCACGGCACGTGCGCTGGGACAAGGGGTCTGGCAGACGGACATGAATCCCGGGCAGACCTTCTTCTACAAGGTGCCGGTCGACTGGGGCCAGCAGGTCCACGCCACCGCCGAACTGGGCAGTTCGAGCGGGGTCGGCGGCTATGTCGGCGGCGCCCTCGACCTGGCGCTGCACAACCCCGTCCGCGGTTACGTCGACGACGCGGCCCTCAGCTACAACGGCAGCCAGAAGGCGGCCGCCCTGGACCCCCTGCCGCCCGTCGAGTACCGCAATCGGTACTCCGTGCGCGAGGGGGTACGCACCATGCGCTTCGCCGGCTCGTACTACCTCGTCGTGCACCTCAGCGAGGGGATGGCCGACACGTTCGGTCGGGGGCCCTTCGGGGTGACGCTGCGGGTGCGTGTCACCGGGACCCCGCACGCCGCCCCCGGATACGCCGGGCAGTCCGAGCCGCGGAACGTGTTCGAGGTCACGGCCCAGGACCGGGAGGCGGCCGTGACCGGGCGGAGCGGCGGCGGGGATACCGCGATGCGGGTGCTGGCGGTGGGCGGCATCGGTGCGGGGAGCGCGCTGCTGCTGGTGCTCGGGGTGTGGACGGTGGCCGCCCGGCGGCGGGCCGGTGCTCAGCTGCGGGTCAGCGCCCAGAAACCCACGGCGTAGCAGGCCAGCGCGAGGAGCAGGATCGGTATCGCGGCCCTCGCCGGGGGGCCCGGGCGGCGGCCGCGGTGGGCGCGACGTGCGGCACGGCGGGGTGAAGACGGGGCCGACGGCGAAGTTTCCTGCGCGGGATAGGGAACCTGCGGGTTCTGGGCGGTGTACGAAGCAGTAGAGGCATCAACGCGCTGCGGCCGCATCGGAGGCAGCGCCTGAGCAGGGTTCCAGGGGGCCTGCGGGTGGGGGGAGGACAGGGCATGGGCGGGGTCGTAGGGGGAAGGGTGTCCGGGGGTGCGCGGGGTCGCGGTGGGGGGGTGTGGTGCGGGGTGGTGGTGGGGCTGGCGGGTGTGCTGTCGCCGGTGCGGGTTGTGCTGAGGCTGCTCGGTCCGCTCGGTCTGCCTGTGCTCAGTCTGCGTGTGCTCGGTCTGCTCGGCCTGGTGTGGGCGCGGGATGGGGCTCTGGGAGGTCGGTGTCCTGGACGTTTCCGTGCCGTGCGCCTGCGGCTGCGGCTGTGCCTGCTGCGGAGGCGGCAGATGGAAGCTCCCGGTGTCCGACATGGTGGACGGCTGCGAACCGGTGTCCTGATGTGGATCTACGGGCACGGCGCCTTCCGAAGCGCGAGCGGCAGCGGAAGTAGAGGCGGCAGGACCGGAATCGCCAGAACTGGGCTCTCCAGGAGCGGAGTTGGAGGGGAGGGAGAAGGGGTCGGCGGTGGGGGCCGGAGTGTCGGGGACGGAACCCATGTCGCCCGGTCCGGGGCGAGCGGAGACGTCGCCCGGTCCGGGATGAGCGGAGGCATGGGCCGGAAGCTGCGCGGGGAACCCGTTCGCAGGCGAAGAGACGTCCTGTGCGCCGGACGCGCCATCGAGCCCGGCAACGCCCGGCGGCGCGACCGACCCGGCCGCCGCAACCCCGGTCACCCACGCCCCGGAGACGCCGCCCGTCCCGGACACGCCGTCCGCCCCGGCCGCAGCGCCCATCCCGTACACGCCGCCCGTCCCGGCGGGCCCCGTTGGACCGGGTCGCGCCCCTGTATCCGCATCCGCCCGGGTGTCCACGCCCGAGGCCGGTTTGAAGGGGCCATCGGGGCCGAATCCCGGTGGGAGAGGGCCGAGTTGGTCGAAGATCTCGATCAACTCGTCGTCCGGGCCGGGTTCCGGCAGGAGTTCCGTGGCCGAGGCGAGCGCCTTGCGGGCCCCCGTGACCGTGCGGAAACGGGCCTCCGGATCCGGTTGCAGCAGCGTGGACACGACCTGCCAGAGCGGCTGGGGGACGCACTTGGGCGCGCCCGGAGTCCCGTGCTCGGCGAAGTACTGGACGAGGGCCTTCGTGTCGGGTTTGGCGCCCTCCAGCAGATACAGGGCGACCAGCCCCACGGCGAACAGGTCGGCGGGAAAGCCGGGTTCCGCGCCCAGCATCTGCTCGGGCGCGAGATAGCCCGGCGTTCCCACCACGAGGTTGGTCTCGGTCAGGCGCGGTTCGCCCAGCCGCATCGCGATGCCGAAGTCGGACAGACGCAGCCGTGGGCGGCCGATGCCGGTGGCCTCCAGCAGGATGTTGGCGGGCTTGATGTCACGGTGCACGACTCCTTCCTCGTGCACCGCGGCGAGCCCGGACAGGAGTTGATCGAGCAGCGTGCAGACGAACGAGGGCGGCAAGGGGCCGTAGTCGCCGACCAGATGGACCAGCGAACCGCCGGCGACGAGGTCCATGGTGAACAGGACCTTGTCGTCGTCGGCGGCCCAACTGGCCGGTGCGAGCACATGGGGGTGATCGATCCGCAGGGCCTGTTCTCGTACGAACCGCAGGAGCGAGTGGGCGTCGCGCTGTTGAAGCACCTTGGCGGCGACATAACGGCGGCGACGGTGGTCCCAGGCGCGCCAGACGGCGCCGACGCCTCCGCGTCCGATCGGGTCGGCCAGTTCGTACCGACCGGCGAAGACCTCACCCATGGCTGTCCGTCGCTCCTCCCCCTACGGCTATCGCCCTCCCCCTTGCTTCCCCCGAGATGAGTGATACGACCCCTTGTCGTGCCCCCAGGCGCTCCCCCTCGGCGTCGGCCCGTCCGGCGGACCCCCTCCGTTGGACGGGCCGGGGAGTCAGCTCTGGTGGGACTGGTAGTGCGCGACGGCGTCGGAGGTGCGGCCCGCGCCGTACACCCGGAGGAACTCTGCCAGTTCCGGATGGGTCGGGGCGAGGGTGTCGGCAGCCTCGATGATGTCCCCCGCGGCGGCCACCGAGCGCAGCAGCGACTGGATCTCGCGGACCACCCGCTTCACCGTCGGCGCGCCCGAACTGCTCGTCGTCTGCGTGGTGTTGCTGAGCACGGAGCCCCCCTGCGACTTCTTGATCTCGTCCATGCGCTCGGTCGCCTCGGCCGCGCTGACACTGCCGTCCGCGACCTGCGCCGCCAGGTTCTGCAGCAGCTGCACCCGCTGGACCACCGCGGGATTGCCGATCTTCGCCCGCTGGCCGCTCATCAACTGCGACAGCATGGGCGCGGACAGGCCCAGTACCGCGGCGAGACGGGCCTGATTGAGTCCGAGATCTTCTATGAGTTTACGGAAGAGCGCCCCCAACGGCTCCCCGTACCAGTTCCGCTGCAGCTCCCGCGCTCTTGCGGTGGCTTCCTGCTGTGCGGCGTCCATTGCGCGTCTCCCCATCGCTTCCCCAAGAACGTGGTTCGCTGTCGCGAACCACGCCGAGCATCTTACGGAGCGTGGTCGTTTCGAGGGACCCCCAGCTTTTTTGCGAGATCCCCGGGGGGACCCGGTACTCTGGTCTGCGGCGCCCACCCAAGTGCGATACTCAGGGCGGTCGCCACCCGCAAGGGGCCTTAGCTCAGTTGGTAGAGCGCTGTCTTTGCATGGCAGATGTCAGGGGTTCGACTCCCCTAGGCTCCACGCTGAATGACCCCTCTGACCTGTGGAAACGTGGTTGGGGGGTCTTTTTTGTTCCGGTTTCCGTGCTGACGTGTCAGTACGGCGGTGCTGACAAACGCTTGCGGAGGCCCGTGCGCGCAGGGCTTCGGGGTGGCGCCGAGGAACTCGGTCCCGACCGGCTCAAGCCCGGTTGTGGTGCGTACCCAGTCGGCCTGCGGTACGCCGAGGGCGTTCCCTTCGCCACGGCTCACGCCATGGAGGCGGTGGCGGTGTCTCGGTGCCGTCGCACGTCAGGGTCCCGGGCCCGCACGTTCTGGGACGGGAATCAGGGAGCCGAGCCATGTGGATCGCCGGGCAAGTGGTTTCTGTCGGATGATCGTTCGCGGTTTTCCAGTTCCCAGTCCAGCTCCCACAGCCGCGTCGTCGCGTCCCAGCCCCAGGACAGGAGCCGGTGTGCGTTCCCGGTGGGTGCCAGTCCGCCGACCCCGCCGGCGTGCGCCTCCAGGACGCGTACCGTCCAGCCGGTGCCCACGTCCCACACCACCAGCGTCTCGTCCTCTCCGCTGGTGACCGCGAAGCGGCCGTCCGCTGTGAAGCGGATCAGCGTCGGCCTGTGCATGTGCTTCCCGCTGTCGTAGGTGAACTGCCGGACCCGCTCGCCCGTGGCGACGTTCCACAGCCGGATCACCGCTTCGCCGACCCCGCCGGCCGTCAGCAGCCAGCGCTCGTCGGGGCTCAGGCAGAGCGACTGCACACGAAAGAGATGCGCCTTGAAGCGCCGCAGGCAGTGGCCGGTCGCCAGTTCCGTCAGGCGCACATAGCCGTCCCCGCCCGCGGAGGTGGCGGCCAGACGGCCGCCAGGGGCGGCCCATACCCTGGTGGCGAAGGCACCGCTGCCCCGGACCTTCTCTGGTTCTTCTTCTCGTTCTTCCGCGACCGACCAGCGCAGCGCAGCCGTCTCCAGGTCCCACAACTGCACGCTGTTGTCGCCTCTGCCGACCAGCGCGAGTGAGTCATCGCCCGTGAAGCGGACGGTCCGTGCCATGGTGTCGTCGCCGAGGATCGCGCGCAGGCAGGCGCCCGTCTCGGTGGACCAGAGCCGGATCGCGCCGTCCGACGCGGACAGCAGCCGCCGGCCGTCACGGCTCAGGCACACCCCCAGCACGGGGTGGGTCTTCTTCTCGGGGGCCGGGCGGTGACGCTCGGGAAGTCGCAGCTCGCGCAGCAGGTCGCCCGTTCCGGCATCCCACACCTTGAGTTCCCCGTAATAGCCGCCTGTGACGGCGATCCGGCCGTCATAGGAGATGTCACCGGAGAACACAGGTCCGCAGTCGAGCGGCTTCGCCGGCCACGCCGCGCGCAGCCCGGTACGGGGTACGGCGTCGGCCAGCCGCCGCCAGGCCGCCAGCACCCGCGGCTCCCGCTCGTGGCCGGGGGTCGCGCGTACCGCGGCGAGCAGGACCAGCGCGGCCAGGTGACGGCCTGCGCGGAGAGCGTGTTCGGCCGAGTCCACCAGAGCGTCCACCTCGGTAGCCAGCCGGGCGATTTCCGTCTGCGGGCGGGGGCGGCTGAAGCTGGGCGGGGCGGTGTGACCGGCGGGCATGCGCCAGTGGTAGGCACGGCCGTCCTCGCCCATGGAGATCCCGGTCCGGGCGTCCCCGGCGATCAGGACGTCGGTCACCTGCGGTAGCGGCGCCCACCCCCAGCCCATCCGTTGCGGCTCGTCGGGATCCGTGAAGGTACGTAGGCAGCGGCCGGTTGCCAGGTCCCACAGGCGCACCGTCCGGTCGGTCGCGCCGGACATCAGATACCGGGCATCCGCGTCGAACGACACCGCGGACACGCCGTACTTGTGTCCGGCGAGTGTGCGGACGACACCGGAGGTCAGGTCTACGAGACGGATCGGGCCCCGCGTGGTACCGATCGCGGCCAGAGTGCCGTCGCGGCTCAGGCCCAGCACCGTCGAGTAGTCCTTCTCGGGCATCCCGATGAGGTGCATCTGCCTGCGGGCCAGGTCATGGTCGGCGACGCCCCCGGGGCGGGCGAGCACGGCCCGGCTGCCGTCGGGGCTGAAGGCGATCGCGGCGCCGTCGGCCTTGTCGGTGAGAACCCTGCGGGTGCCCTCAACCAGGTCCCAGAGCACCACGATCCCGTCCCGGGCCCACAGCAGTTGTCGGCCGTCCGGGCCGAGCCGCACCGCGCAGCGGGACCAGAAGTCCCATCCGGTGCCGGTCCCGTACGGTGCGTCGAAGACATGCGTGCAGCGGCCGGACGCCAGGTCCCACACCCGTATCGCGGCGTCTTCGGCCGCGGAGGCGCCAAGGCGTCCGTCCGGTGTGATGTCCACGGCACGTACCCGCCCGCGGCGCTCGGGAGACAGGCGCTGGTACTCCTCGCTGTGCAGGTCGAACAGCACGGCCCCGAGGGCGCGGTCGCCGGTGAGCGCCACCGGCGCCGCGGTGGCGAGCCGGGCGCACGGCTTCTCGCCACCCCAGAGGGCAGAGGGCTTGAGGACCGGTTCCTTCTCGATGTAGCAGGCGTCGGTGATGTCCCCCGAGTCGAGGGCGCGCACGGCGGCCAGCACCTCCGGCTCGCGCGGGGCCTCACGCCGCACCCGCTCCAACAGCCGCGCCGCGGCGGTGAGGTCGCCACGCTCCAGGTGGACCTGGGCGAGCAGGAGCCGGGCCTGCCAGGTGTCCCCGTCGGCAACCCGGGCCGACTCCAGCTCGGTGACCAGGGCGACATCGGTGACCTCGCCGCGGCGCCAGCGCAGCAGGCCGGCGTTGTAGGTGGCCGCCAGATGCTGAGGGTCGGCGGCCAGGGCGGCCCGGAAGGACTCGGCGGCGCCGTCCGGGTCGCCGAGGTCGAGCAGGGAGAGCGCGTGGTTGTTGTGCTCCGCTGCCTTCAGATCGGCGGGGCGGGGCTCGGGGCGCGGGTAGGGGCGGCCGAGCAACCGGCCGTGCAGGGCGGTGAGTTCGGCGGCGACCGCGGTCATGGAGGACGGACGGTCGGCGGGGTCGTGCCGCAGACAGCGCGTGAGCACGCGGGCCAGGGTCGGGGGCAGGGCAGGCAGCCCCTCCTCGTCCGGTCCCTCGGCCAGGTACGCGTCGAGCGCCGCGCCCGCGGCGGGGCCGGTCATCCACCGCACCCCGCCCGTGAACATCTCCAGCACCGAGACCGCGAAGCTGTACAGATCGCTGCGCCGGCCGACGCGCCCGCCCGCCGCCTGCTCGGGGGAGGCGTACGGCAGGGTCATGCCGCCTGCGCCGCCGTCACGGGCCGCCGTTGCCGGGGCGGTGGGCAAGGTCCGGGTCCGGGCCACGGCCAGCCCGAAGTCGGTGATCTTCGCCGTGCCGTCGTCGTCCAGCAGCACGTTCGCCGGTTTGACGTCCTGGTGCACCACGCCGCGCGCGTGCGCGTGCTCAAGACCCCACGCGACCTGCACGGCCAGATCGAGGACGCGGGCGAGAACGGCCTCGGCGCCGCCCGCGTACAGTGTCCGGTCGGTGATCCGCTGGGCGAGGTTGTTGCCGGGCACGTACTCGGTGAAGATCCGGGGGATGCCGCCGAGGGTGCGGACGTAGTGGCAGCCGCACACGTGCGGGTGGAGGCCGAGCGACACCCAGGTCTGGGCTTCCGCGGTGAGGCGTTCCCGCCAGGCCGGGCGGTTGCCCAGGACGGCCGGGAGCGGGCTCTTCACGGCGAGGTCCGTACCCCAGGCGAGGTGCCGTACCCGGTGGACCACGCCCATGCCGCCCCGGCCGAGCACACCGAGGACCTCGTAGCGGCCGTCGATGACCGCGCCGGCGGTCCAGGTCTCGGACCCGGCCGGTGCCGCGGTCGGGGCAACGGGAATGTCCGGCCGGGTGTACGCCGTCCCGCTCACCGCCGCCTCCGTCCCGCTCACCGCAAACCCCCGTCCGCTACCGCAAGTTCCCAGTCCAGCTCCCACAACCGCAAGGTTCCGTCGGCACCTCCGGAGAGCACGTACCGGCCGTCGGGCGTGAGTGCCAGGGCGCGCACTTCCCCCTCGTGGCCGTTGAACACGTGCACGCATGCGCCACTGTCCGCGTCCCAGACCCGCACCGAACCGTCCACGCCACCGGAGACGGCGAACCGGCCGTCCCCGGTCAGCCGGCCCACCCTCGACCCATCCGACCGCTCCGATGCATCCGACCGCTCCGACCGCTCCGACCGATCACCGAAGACGCGCAGGCGGGCACCGGTGGTTGCGTCCCACAGGACCATGCCGGCGTTGTGCCGCCCGCAGGACAGCACCCGGCCGCCGTCGGCGCTCAGCGACAGTGACGCGGGCACACCGGGATGTTCGTCGAGCAGGCGCAGACACCTGCCCCCGTCCACATCCCACAACCGCACCTGACCGCCGCTGTCGGCGGACACCGCCCGCCGCCCGTCCCGGCTGAGCGCGACCGCGGTCAGCCGCGTCTCGTTGCGGGCGAGGTGCCGCAGACACCGCCCGGTCCCCAGGTTGTACAGCTGCAGCATGTGGTCGGCGTTCACCAGGACCGCGCGGCGGCCGTCAGGGCTGAAGGCGGCCGGCTCGGCGGAAGGACCGGTGCGGACGTTCCGCACCCGGGTCAGCTCGACGAAGTCCGCCGACCAGACCACCAGACCGTCGCTGCCGTACGCCATGACGCGGGTGCCGGTGTCGCTGATCGCGAGCGCGGAGAACGAGTCGCGGTGTCTGGTCAACCGGCACTGCCCCGTGGCCACGTCCCAGGTCCGCACGATCGTCTTCGTCAGCCCACCGTCACCGAGGCAGAACACCTTGCGACCGCCCGAGTCGATCGCCACCGTGTCGACGGCGCCGGCGTACCCGATCCGAAACGTCCGCACTGGTCGTGCCGTCCGCAGACCGGCGAACACCTCGCGCGTTACCGGCGGCTGCACCGCGGGCGGAACCCATCGGCCCCGTTCGTCGCCGGGCGGATGCCGGTCCTGCACCGGCGGACCGTCACGGTGCCGGCGGCCGTCCGCCGGCGCCTGCCCCGCCGCGGTCACCGGCGCCTGCGCCCTGGCGTCCGGCTCGCGGTGCCACGGCCGGCTCGGCTGGGGCGGCGCGGTGTACGACCCCGGGCTGCCGCACAGCCACCACCGGGCGGTGTTGTCATGGGCGAGGGACAGCCCGGTGTCGCCCGAGGGCCCGATGAGCACGGCGGCCACTCGCTGCCGGTGCCCGGTGAACGTGCGCAGGCAACGGCCCTGATGGACATCCCAGAGCCGCACGGCGCCGTCCGCACCGGCAGACAGGGCCAGACGGGCGTCGGCGCTCAGCGACAGCGCGGTCGGTTCACCGGAGCCGGTGACGAAACGACTGAGGCAGCGGCCGCTGCCCAGGTCCCACAGGTGCAGCAGCCTGTGGCCGGCGACGAGCGCATAACCGCCGTCGGCGCTCAGCGACACAGCGACGACGCCGTCGCCTCCGCCTTGCAGAACGAGACGGCGGCGGCCGGAGTCCAGGTTCCACAGTTCCACATACTCGGAGTCGACATAGGGGGTGACGTCCCACCAGGAATGCGCCGCACGGCGCTCCCTGACCCTCGGCAGGGCGAGCGCCCAGCGGCCGTCGTCGCTCGCCGTGATCCACCGTCTGTCGGCCTCCGGCCAACGGGTCTTGCGGAAACCGAGTTTCAGCCGGTCCCGTGGCTCCGGCTCGCCCGTGCGCCACCGTTGCACCTCACCCGCGACTGCCACGACGAACTCCTGGTCGTGCGCGTCCAGCCGGACGAACCCCACCTCTCCACCCGCCCGCCAACCCGGCAGGGCATGCTCGTACAAGCAGTCGCCGGCCGCCGTTTCGTGGCACCGCAGCCGGCCGTCCCCGTGCGCCGACACCACGGCCCGGCCGTCGCTCGTGATCGCGACGGCCTCGGGTGTCGTGTCGGTGAGAGTGAGCCGATGGCGGCCGTGACGCAGGTCCCACAGGTGCGTGGTGCCCGCGCTGTCGCCCGTCAGCGCCCATCTGCCGTCGATGGTCAGCCGCGTCGGGGGATCGAGCGGATCCCATCGACCCGTGTGCCAGGACACCTCGCGGGTTCCGGCGCAGCGCCCGGTCGGCACCCGGCCCGAGCGCAGCGTCTCGGCTAGGGCACGCACCTCGGGCTCGTCGGAATGTTCACGGACGAGGGCGTCCGACAAGGAACCGGCTGCCTCTGTGTCGCCGCGCTCCAAGTGCACCTCGGCGAGCATCAGCCGGATCGGCCAGTCGTCCCCGGAGCGCTCGCGGGCAGCGTCGAGGCGGGTGAGGAGTTCCACGTCCGTGACGGGGCGCGGTGCGTCGTACACGTACACGCCTTTGTCAGGGGCGCCTCTGCGCCACGCCAACAGACCGGCGTTGTAGACGGCCTGCTGATGCTGCGGGTCGGCCGTCAGGGCCGCCGCGAATGCGCGTTCCGCCTCCTTCTCACGGTCGAGTTCGAGGAACGACACACCGCGGTTGTTGAGGTCGTCGGCGCGGAGCTCGGCGCTGTCGGGCACCGGGCGCTGATAGTCCGCGCCGGTCAGCTTCCGGTGAATGCCGGTGAGTTCGGCGGCCAGCTCCGTCATCGAGCCCGGCCTGCGCAGGGCGTTGCGGTCCAGACACCGGGCCAGCAGCGCGGCCAGCGCACGGGGCATCCGCGGCAGCCCGTCGCCGCCGGATCCGGCCTCCTCCAGGTAGGCGTCCAACGCCGCGCCCGCGACCGGCCCGGCCATCCAGGTCACTCCGCCGGTGAACATCTCCAGCACCGATACGGCCAGGCTGTACACATCCCCACGACGGCCGACCGCCCACCCCACCGGCGAGCCGCCGGCCTGCTCCGGGGAGGCATACGCCGGGGTCATGCCGCCCGCACTGGGGGTGGTGGTGCTGGCCGCGGCGAGACCGAAGTCGGTGACCTTCGCGATGCCGTCAGGGCCGAGCAGGACGTTGGCCGGCTTGATGTCACGGTGCACGATGCCCTCGCGGTGGGCGTGCTCCAGGCCCCGGGCCGTCTGGATCGCGAAGTCCAGGATCCGCGCGAGGACGGTGGGTTCGTCCCCCTCGTAGAGCCGCCCGTCGTCGATCCACTCCCGGAGGCTGCCACCTGGCACATACTCCGCGAAGACGTAGGGAATGCCGCCGAGGACGCGCACATGGTGACAGCCGCACACGTTCGGATGACGGACCAGGGACACCCAGGTCTCGGCCTCCACGACGAACCGCTCACGATCGGCGACAGACGCCAGCAACCCCGGCCGTGGGCACTTCATCGCGAGGTCAGTGCCCCAGCGCAGGTGCCGCACCCGGTACACCAGGCCCATCGCCCCCTGGTCGTGGACCCTCAGCACCTCGTACCGGCCGTCTACGACATCCCCGACCCGCCAGCTTCCCGAGCCACCGCTTCCCGTGACGCCCGCCTCCGCCGCCATCGGCATTCCCAGCCCCCGTCACCCAGATCGCCCGGCTTGCTGGAACGCCATGCGCTCCAGCCGCTCCTCCGGCTCAGCGAACGACACCGAACGACACCTTCGCACACCGGCCTTTACTCCGGGCCCGTACCTACTGCGAGCCCGCACCTACTCCGGTCCCGCACCGCCCCACCACTCGACGACCATGGGCAACGCGAGCGCATCGGTTCCCGGATGCTTCACCTGTCGGTGTGCGGGGATGTCGCGGGGAGTTCCACCGTGATGCGGAGCCCGCCGGCGGGGCGCGGGGTGAGGGTGAGGGTGCCGTCGTGTGCCTGGGTGATGGTCTTGACGATGGCCAGGCCGAGGCCGACGCCTGCGTGGTCGGTGTGTATGCGTTCGGTGCCGCGCTGGAACGGTTCGGTGAGTGTCGAGGCGAGCTGTGGGGAGATGCTCTCGCCGGTGTTCCCGACAGTGAGTACCACCGTCCTGGGGCGGACGCTGGTACTGACCCACACGGTGCCCTGTTCGGGCAGGTTGTGGACGATCGCGTTGTGCACGAGGTTCGTGGTCAGCTGCAGCAGGAGCGCTTGCGATCCGATCGTGGGGGTGATGTCGCCGCTGGTCTCGATGGTGACGTGGTGCTTTTCCGCGAGGGGAAGGAGTGTTTCGGTGGCTTCTTCCGCCACGAGGGACAGGTCGAGGGGTTGTCGGGTGAAGGATCGCTGGTCGGCTCGGCTGAGCAGGAGCAGTGCCTCGGTGAGGTCGATCGCTCGGGTGTTGACGGTGTGGAGGCGTTCGATGATCTCGCCGGTGTCGTGGTGCGGGTCGGTGCGGGCCAGGTCGAGAAGTGCCTTCGAGATCGCCAGCGGGGTGCGCAACTCGTGAGAGGCGTTGGCCGTGAATCTCTGCTGTTCGGCGACGTGTGCTTCGAGCTTTGCGAACATCGTGTCGAAGGCGTCGGCGAGTTCGCGGAACTCGTCCTTGCGGCCCGGTAGCCGGATGCGGTGGGAGAGTGATCCGTTCGTGGCCAGGCGGGTATGGTCCGTGATGCGCGTCAGCGGGGCGAGCATCCGGCCGGCGAGGATCCAACCCCCCACGAGACCGAACACGAGCAGGAACGCCAGCACGAGGGCCGCGGTCGGAGCGAAAGCGCGTACGACAGCGAGGCGGTAGTCGGGCAGGAAGATGAGCCCGATGTGCTTCACACGAGTCAGGAAGAACCACCCGGTGATGAGCATCAGGGCGCCGGCCAGCATGAGGAATCCGGTGTAGCTGAGCGTGAGCTTGAGACGAACGCTCAACCCGGGCTGCCTATCCACGGTCCGCTCCCTCACGTCCGGTGCCGGGTGCTGTGTCGATGCGGTAGCCGACGCCTGGCACGGTGACGATGATCCAGGGTTCGCCGAGCCGCTTGCGCAGCGCCGAGACGGTGATGCGCACGGCGTTGGTGAACGGGTCGGCGTTCTCGTCCCACGCCCGCTCCAGCAGCTCTTCGGCGCTGACGACACCGCCTTCGGCCGCGACGAGGACTTCGAGCACGGCGAACTGCTTCCTGGTCAGTGCGACATAGCGGCCGTCCCGGTAGACCTCCCGGCGGAACGGGTCCAGCCGCAGGCCCGCGATCTCTCGTACGGGCGGCCTGTGGTGCGCGCGCCTGCGGTCGAGTGCCCTGAGCCTGAGCGCGAGTTCCTGGAGTTCGAACGGTTTCGTGAGGTAGTCGTCGGCGCCGAGTTCGAACCCGGTGGCCTTGTCGTCGAGCCGGTCGGCTGCGGTGAGCATGAGGATCGGCATACCGCTGCCGGAGGCGACGATGCGTCTGGCGATCTCGTCACCGGAAGGCCCGGGAATGTCGCGGTCGAGGACGGCGATGTCGTAGGCGTTGACGCTCAGCAGCTCCAGCGCGGTGTCGCCGTCACCCGCGATGTCGGCCGCGATCGCTTCCAGGCGCAGGCCGTCGCGGATGGCCTCTGCCATATAGGGCTCGTCCTCGACGATCAGTACGCGCATACTCCGAGGCTAGGACTCGGCACATATCGTCGGCATATCGAAAACCCCATACGTGCCGGCAACACCACGCTGCCTTGGCTGGGGGCATGTCCTACAGCGAACCAGCACGAACAGCAGCCCAGACCCGGCGGTACCCGGGGTGCGTCGGCGCCCGGTCCGAGAACACCGGGGTGCGGGCGGCGGACCAGTGAGCCGAACCGCGCACCACCGAGGGGCCGGGACCGCGGGCACGGGTCTGACCGTCGGGCCGATCAGTGCCGCCGAGCACTTGGCGTTCGTGCGGACACAGCGGTCGGTCAGCTTTCTGCAGACCCCGGCATGGGGCCGCGTCAAGACCGAGTGGCGCAGCGAGTCCCTCGGCTGGTACGACGGCCGGCAGCTGGTCGGTGCCGGGCTCGTCCTGCACCGCCCGGTGCCGCGGCTCAAGCAGTTCACGCTGGCCTATCTGCCCGAGGGCCCGGTCATCTACTGGACCGGCGAGATCGACGCGTGGCTCGACCCGTTGGCGGCCCATCTCAAGGCACACGGCGCGTTCGCGATCCGGCTCGGCCCGCCGGTGTGCACGCACACCTGGAGCGCCGCCCAGGTCAAGGAGGGCATCGCCGACCCGGGCATCAGGCGGCTCACCGAGATGTCCGGCCAGTGGGCCGACCCGGTCGGCGCCCGCGTGACCAGCCGGCTCAGGGACGCCGGCTGGCTGCCGCAGAGCCCCGAGGACGGTTTCGGGGTCGGGCATCCGCAGTTCAAGTATGAGATTCCGCTGGCAGGCAAAACTGAGGACGACCTGGTCAGGGGCATGAACCAGCTCTGGCGCCGCAACATCAAGAAGGCGGCCAAGGAGGGAGTCGAGGTCACGGTCGATCAGGATCTGAAGGCGTTCCACGACCTCTACGTCCACACCGCCGAGCGCGACCGCTTCACACCCCGGCCACTGCGCTACTTCGAGACCATGTTCGCGGCGCTGAGCGCCGAGAACCCCGAGCGGATCAGGCTCTACCTGGCCCGCCACCAGGGCGACCTGGTCGCCGCCACCATCCTGGTCCGCGTCGGCGCCCACGCGTGGTACTCCTACGGCGCCTCCTCCACCGAGAAGCGCGAGGTGCGCGGCTCCAACGCCTGCCAGTGGGCGATGATCCGCGACTCGCTGGCGGCCGGCTGCGACGTCTATGACCTGCGGGGCATCACCCCCACCCTCGACGCCGACGACCCGCACGTCGGGCTGATCCAGTTCAAGGTCGGCACCGGCGGTCAGGCGGTGAGGTACGTCGGCGAGTGGGACCTGCCGCTGCGGCCGATGGTCTACCGGGCCTTCGACCACTACATGAGGCGGCGCGGGCGATAAGTCTGGCCCTCATGGATGAGCCTGGCTCTCCACGGCTCTCCACGGCTCTCCATAGCTCTCATGGCTCTCATGGCTCTCATGGCTCTCATGGCTCTCACGGTCGACGGTGGCCGTCGGCGCGCTCAGGTGCGCGAGGTCGCCGACCGGACGCCCGATCTGGTGCCGGTCGCCAAGGGCAAGGGCAAGGGCAAGGGCTACGGCTACGGCCTCGGCCCGGTGCCCGCGTACGAGTGACTCGGGCGAGTACGGGGACACCAGGCCCGCTCGCCCCGGCGCGCGGGACACCAGGCCCGCTCGCCCCGGCGCGCCGACTGGCCCAAGGCCGACACGCTCGCGGTCGGCGGCTACGACGAGTTGCCCGAGGTCGCCCGGCGCCACGACGGCAGCCTGCTCGTCCCCGCCCCTGGCACCCGTGGACGGCACCGCACCGCACGACCGGCGGCGGCACGGCAGGGCGGTCACGCCGTCTCCCGCCCCGAGGACCTCACACTCCGGCCGGTCCGGCAGCCCGGCGTACGGGTCCTGCCGAAGTGGTGCACCTCGATGCGGCACCACGGCATGAGCGCGCCGCCGACCTGTGACGCCGTACGCGAGCAGGCGCGGCACCACGCCTGGCCGGAGGGCGTGGCGCCTCACTGTCTCGCCCGGGGTGATCGCGAGGGGCTCTCGCCGACGCATCGGCGGCAGTTGCCTTCGCTCGTGGACGCCGCTTGTCGGCATGACCAAGGGCATCACCCAGCACCTACATCATGCGCCGTGCCGAGGTGGATTCGACTCGGACGGCAGGGACCTTGGCCGACCAGGTGCGGACCGACCGCAGTTTGCGGACGCGTGTTGAGGATGCGCGAGGGTTTCCAGCGCGATCAATGTGCGCGCGCTCTCGGCATTACCGGTCGGTAACGTATCGTCGGCATATCGAAAACCGCATACGGGCCGGCAACACCATGCCTTCTTGACTGGAGGCATGACCTACAGCGAACCAGCCCGAACAGCGGCCCGCCGCACCCGATCGCCGGCGGCCTCGTCCTCCTCGGCCGTCCCGGCAACGGGAATCACCATGTATGGATGCGGACCGGACGAGGCCGTTCTGTTCCGGGAGATGGCACCCCGCTTCGGCGTCATACCCACCATCACGGCGGCGGCGGTATCCGAAGCCAATATTGATCTGGCCTTCGGAAACCGGTGCATCAGCGTAGGTCATAAAACCCGGATCACAAACTCCACTCTTCTTGCACTCGGCCAGGCCGGCGTCGCCTATATCTCCACAAGGAGCATCGGCTACAACCACATCGATGTGGCATACGCGGACCGCGTCGGCATTTCCGTCGAGAATGTCGCCTATTCGCCCGACAGTGTGGCCGACTACACGCTGATGCTGATGCTGATGGCGGTACGGAACGCTAAGTCCACTGTCCGTCGCGTGGACCTGCACGATTACAGGTTGCACGATGTGCGCGGGAAAGAGTTGCGCGACCTGACCGTCGGGGTAATCGGAACAGGACGCATCGGCACAGCAGTCGTGGACCGGCTGCGGGGTTTCGGCTGTCGAATACTGGCCCATGACAATCGCCCCAAGATCGCTACCGATTACGTTCCGCTCGATGATTTGCTGCAGCTGAGCGACATCGTCACGCTCCATGCACCGCTCAACGCGAATACGCACCATCTCCTCGATCGTCGACGTATCGAGCAGATGAAGCACGGCGCGTTCATCATCAATACCGGACGCGGTCCACTGCTCGACACCGAGGCCCTTGTCGGGGCATTGGAAAGCGGCAGATTGGGCGGTGCGGCGCTGGATGTCCTCGAAGGAGAGGAAGGAATATTCTACGCCGACTGCAGAAACAAGCCCATCGCGAGCAAACCGTTGTTGCGGCTGCAAGGGCTGTCGAATGTGCTCATCAGTCCGCACACCGCCTATTACACGGACCATGCCCTGAGCGACACGGTCGAAAACTCCATCACCAACTGCCTGACATTCGAAAGCAGGAATCAGCATGGCTAGCAGCATGGCTAGGTTGAAGGTCGGCATCATATTCGGAGGCTGTTCCGAAGAACACCCCGTCTCCGTCAAGTCTGCGCAAGAGGTGGCACGAAACCTCGATATCGAGAAATACGAACCGTTCTATATCGGGATCACGAAGAGCGGTGCGTGGAAGCTCTGTGACGGGCCTGACGCAGATTGGGAGAACGGCAGGTGCCGTCCGGCCGTGCTGTCACCGGACAGGAGCGTCCGCGGTCTGCTCGTACTGGAGCAGGGACAGTACGAAACGATCAGTTTGGACGTCGTGCTGCCCGTGCTGCACGGCAAACTCGGCGAGGACGGCGCGATGCAGGGTCTGCTGGAACTCTCCGGCATCCCCTACATCGGCTGCGATGTCCAAAGTTCTGCTCTGTGTATGGACAAATCCCTTGCCTACATCGTCGCCGGCAGTGCGGGAATCGCCACGCCGAATTTCTGGACCGTCACGGCGGACGAAAACATTGATCCCGACCGACTCACCTATCCCGTCTTTGTGAAGCCGGCCCGTTCGGGGTCGTCTTTCGGCGTCAGCAAGGTGTCCCGGAAAGCGGAACTGCTGAGTGCGGTGGAAACCGCACGACAGTATGACTCGAAGGTGCTGATCGAAGAGGCCGTCGTCGGCAGCGAGATCGGATGCGCCATCCTGGGGAACGATCGGGATTTGGTCGCGGGCGAGGTGGACCGAATCGACCTCTCCCACGGCTTCTTCAGAATCCATCAGGAGACAGCGCCTGAAAGCGGTTCCGAAAACTCCACGGCAATCGTTCCCGCCGACATTCCGGCAGCGTCGCGATCGCTCGTTCAGGACACCGCAAAGGCCGTATATCGCGCCCTGGGCTGCAGGGGGCTTTCGCGGGTGGACATGTTCCTCACGGACGATGGAGAAGTAGTCCTCAACGAGGTCAACACGCTGCCCGGTATGACCTCGTACAGCCGTTATCCGAGGATGATGGCAGCCGCAGATCTGCCGCTTTCCGAAGTGATCGACCGGCTGGTGTCGTCGGCGTTGACGGGGAACAGTCGATGAAAGACGATTTCGTCTTCGTGGACGAGCTGGTATCCGGAATACGTTGGGATGCCAAGTACGCCACCTGGGACAACTTCACCGGCAAACCGGTGGACGGATACCTGGCAAATCGCATCGTCGGCACGAGGGCCTTCTGTGCGGCTCTGGAAAAGGTGCAGGAGCAGGCCGAATCCCTCGGCTTCGGCCTGCTTCTTTGGGACGGTTATCGTCCGCAACGCGCCGTAGACCGCTTTCTGCACTGGTCGCAACAGCCGGAGGACGGCCGGACGAAGCCACGGCACTATCCGAATATCGACAGAGCCGAGATGTTCGAAAGGGGATACGTGGCCGCCAGGTCGGGCCACAGTCGCGGTAGCACCGTTGACTTGACGCTGTATCACCTGACTACCGGTGAACTTGCTCCCATGGGCGGCGGCCATGACCTGATGGATTCGATCTCACATCATGGAGCCAAAGGGATCACGCGGGTCGAAGCGGAAAACCGTCAGCATCTGCGCTCTATCATGGATGCCTGCGGTTTCAGCTCATACGATTGCGAATGGTGGCATTACACACTGAAAGGCGAACCTTATCCGGACACCTATTTCGATTTTTCCATCACATAGTCGAGCAGTGCAGTCCGCCCGCCGGGCGTATCGGCTCGGCCGACGATGGTCCGTGACCGGGGTGCTTCCCGGCGGGTTTCGGCCGACAGTGCCGTGAGGCTACGGGGGCTGGTGCGGCAGGCCGGGTGCCGAGCTCATCAGCACGTATATCGGGCCTATACCGGCCGTAAACCACCTCACTCCTAGGTTCGTTGCCGTGCCGGGCGGAAGAGAAGCCGCCCATTCCGCGGGGGCACCACGACCGCCGGAAACGCAGCGCGCCCAGAGGACGAGAGGGGGCGAAGACGCCATGGACGAGAATCACCAGTTGTTCGGCTGGTCGGACCTTGTCTTCTACGACACTCCGCACCGGTGGACGGACCCCGCCGCGGAGTTCGCCGTGACCCGCAGGCCGCTCCCCGAGGGGTGGATCCGTTCCGCCGAAGATCTCTGGACAGTACTGCGCCCCGAACAGGTCACGCCGCCCGCGCAGGGCTGGAAGATCCACGTCTCCGCGCGGGCCGGGAACGCCGAGCAGGTGCTCGACATCGTGTGGGACTACTGCACCGCGCACGACCTGCCGTTCAAGCACCTGCGCGACGCGAACATGCATCTCGTCCTCAACTCCAAGTACGCGCCACGGCAGTCGAGCGGCAAACTGGCGGCCCTGTACCCGGGTGACGACGAAGCGTGCCGGACGGCCCTGGAGGAACTGTCTCCCCTGCTGGAGACCGAGGACGGTCCGTATGTGCTCAGCGACCTGCGCTGGGGGAAGGGCCCCCTCTATGTGCGCTACGGCGGGTTCCGGGACCGGCGGACACTGACCGAGGACGGCGAACTCGTGCCGGCTCTGGAGCGGCCGGACGGAGCGCTGGTCCAGGACCACCGCAAGCCCGTCTTCTCGCCTCCGGGCTGGGTACGGCTGCCCGACTTCCTGAAGCCGCATCAGGAAGCCGCCCTCGCGGGCGACGCGGACTTCGGGTACCGCATCGAGAGGGCCCTGCATTTCTCCAACGGCGGAGGGGTGTACCTGGCCGAGCGACTGTCCGACGGAACGCGGCTCGTCCTGAAGGAAGCACGTCCGGGCGCCGGCCTTGACCGTGATGGCCAGGACGCGGTCGTTCGGCTGCGTCGGGAGCGGGACATACTGGCTCAACTCGTCGGTCTGGGCGGCGTGCCGGCCGTCGAGGACTACTTCACCGCCTGGGAGCACGAATTCCTGGCGATGGAGTACCTGCCGGGAGATCCCCTGCTCTTGTGGGCGGGCCGTGAGCACGCGCTGCTGCAGCCGGACTCGGATGACCAGGACGTGGCCCGCTACACGCGCGAGGCGCTGAGGCAGCTGGACCGCATCTCCCGGCTCCTTGACCGCATGCATGAGCTGGGCGTCTTCTTCGGTGATCTCCATCCCGGCAACATCCTGGTGACCGAGAGCGGCGACATCTCCTTCATCGACTTCGAGACGGCGTTCCGGGAGACGGACCAGGCCCGGCCGGCCATGGGGGCGCAGGGCTTCGCGGCTCCATGGCTGCACAGTGGGCGGGACATGGACCGGTATGCGCTGGCTTCCCTGAAGCTGTGGTTCTTCCTGCCGGTCAACCGGATCTTCCCGCTCGGGCCGACCAAGGTGGCGCGGACGGCGGCCGCCGTGCAGGAGCGGTTCCCGGTGCCGGACGGCTTCGCCGCCGGGATTTTACGGGACATGGGTGTCGAGAACGGGCGCAGCGATCGGGTGTCTCCCGTGCTGCCGCCGCGTCTGGCGTCCGCCCGGCGGGCCGCACTCGGGACACCGCTCGACGTCGACCTGGACACCGAGCAGACGGACTGGCCCGCGGTGTGCGGCTCGCTGGCCGCGGCGATCCGGTCCAGCGCCACACCGTCGCGTACGGACCGTCTCTATCCGGGGGATGCCCGGCAGTTCCGCTACGGTCCCGCATCCTTCGCCCACGGGGCGGCCGGAGTCCTGTGGGCCTTGGCCGCCACCGGACATGAACGGCCGGCGGAGCACGAGGAGTGGCTTGTGGCGACCGTGCGCGGCGGTCTTCCGCCGCAACCTGGCTTCTATACCGGCATGCACGGAACCGCCTACGCCCTCGACCGCCTCGGGCACGGCGGGGAAGCCTGCTCCGTCGTGGCCGAGGCGGCTGCGCTCACCGACAAGGTCCACGGCATGTCCTTGTTCGGCGGACTGGCCGGGATCGGGCTCAACTCCCTCCATTTCGCGCAGCGTCACGGAATGAGCGAGGCGCGTCGGGACACCGAGCGGGTCGCCGACCGGCTGGCGGACCTGATCCGCACGGGACGGCGACCGGGGGCGGAGCGTCGTTCGGGGCTGATGCACGGCTGGTCCGGTCCGGCCCTGTTCTTCATACGGCTGTACGAGGACAGCGGTGACCCCTCACATCTCGATCTGGCCCGCGCCGCGCTCGACCGTGATCTGGCGGGATGCACACGTCATGACAACGGCACCGTCCAGGTCCTGGAAGTCGGCCGCCGCACCCTCGCGTACGTGGAGAGCGGGAGTGCGGGCATCGGGTTGGCGGCCGACGAGTTCCTGGTCCACCGTCCGGACGAGCAACTGACCGCAGCCGTACAGGGCATCGCCACCGCATGCCGCACCGAACTGATCGTGGAGTCGCACCTGTTCAACGGGCGGGCGGGTCTGCTGGCCGCGCTGGTGCGCCTCAGCCACCGTGATCCGGCGTTCGACGCGGGACCCGCGATCCGCCGCCACCTCAGACGCTTCGGCTGGCTGGCGCTGTCCTACCGCGGGCATCTCGCGTTCCCCGGAGACCAGAGCCTCCGGCTGTCCATGGACCTGGCCACCGGAAACGCCGGCGTGCTCCTGGGCATCGGCACCGCCCTGGACGGACCGGCCGAGTTTCTCCCCTTCTTCCGCCCGCGTACCCCGTGACACGAGTCGCGGCTGGAAGGCAGAGCGATGTCCCCCGCCCGGCCCTGGAAGGGGAGCAAGAGGGGCAACCGACGGAAAAGGAGAGGAGGTGACAACCATGGCCACGATTCTCGAGCTGCAGGAGCTGGAGACCTCCACCGAGGGTTCCGAGCTGCCCGTGAGCACCGCCAGCTGGCACTGCTGAGCGCAGCGCCGAACGCATGAAAGCACGGTGTGAGGCTGATACCACCAGAGCGGCCTCACATCTGTCGGCCGGGCCCGCTGCGCCATCGCGAGGGCACCACCTCGTCGGCGGCGGGCCCGGCATCCACCGTACGGGTTCCCGCGGATCCGGCAAACCCCCCTGGGGAGAATCTGATGGCGATGGTCGGCAAGCTGGTCCGTCTGAAGCGCATGTCGCACGATGACTTCGAACAACTCGCGCAGTGGGCGTCGGACCGTTCCGGCGCGTACTCGTCGGCGTCGACGGACTTCGTGTCCGGTGCGGAACTGCAGGACTACGCGCAGCAGAGCGGCCACCAGTACCTCGCTGTCGTCACACACGACGGGGAGCGGCTGGTCGGCGTCGTGGACTACTCCCAGGCGACGTATTCCGGCAACTACGAGATCGGCGTCAACATCGGGAGGCCCGAGCAGTGGAGCTCGGGCTATGGAGCCGATGCGCTGGGCCTCTTGCTGCGCTACCTGTTCCACGCCAAGAACGCGCATCGCGTCCAGGGCGTCGTCGGCCTCTACAACAAGCGCAGCATCCAATTGGTGTGCAGCCGCGGCTTCACCATCGAGGGCCTGCTGCGCGACTACTTCTTCCTCGATGGCGCGTACCACGACGGCGTGGCCATCTCGATGCTCCGGGACGACTACTACGCGGTGTTCCGCACCGAGCAGGACAGTGACATGGACACCGTCCCGGCACAGGAGAGGCGGCAGGCCCGGCAGGCCGTGGAACGTCTGCTGTCCGGCGAGACCGGTCACCACCTCCGTACCTTTCTCGGCCGTTCGGAAGTTCCGGGCGCATGACAGCGCCGGGGATCGCCGCCCAGGCCGAGCCGACGGGACGGGCCGGCCGCCCGGCTGCCATCGAGGTCCGGGGGTTGAGCAAGGTGTACCCCGTGCCTGGGCGCCGCCGGTGGAGGCACCCAGGCGGCCGAGAGCCCGAGGTGCAGGCGGTGCGGGGTATCGACCTGCACGTCCCGAGCGGTGAGATCTTCGGCTTCCTCGGCCCCAACGGCGCCGGCAAGACGACCACGGTCCGGCTGCTCACCACTCTCCTCGTACCGGACGGCGGAACCGCGACGGTGGCCGGGTACGACGTGCTGTCGCAGCCGCGCGAGGTCCGGCGGAGCATCGGCTACGTCAGCCAGTACGGCGGGGTGAACCCGGCGACGCAGGTGCGCGCCAATGTGCTGTTGCAGGCACGGCTGTTCGGAATGACCGGGGTGGTCGCCAGGCGGCGCGCGGACGCGATGCTCGAACTCTTCGGCCTCAAGGCCCTGGCACAGCGCCGTGTGTCCAGCCTGTCGGGCGGCCAGGCACGCAGGCTCGCGCTGGCCATCGGCCTTGTCCACACCCCGGACCTGCTCTTTCTCGATGAGCCCACGCTCGGCCTCGATCCCCGCGCCAGGGCCGGCCTGTGGCAGGAGATCCGCGGTCTGCGCGAGCGCGGCCACACCGTATTTCTCACCAGTCACTACCTTGACGAAGTCGACAGCCTCTGCGACCGACTGGCGATCATCGACCAGGGCCGGATCGTGGCCCGCGGCACTCCTGCCGAGCTGAAGAGAACGCTCTCGCCCGATGTCCTGCGTCTCCGTCTGGGCAAAGAGCCCGCCGAGAGGGCCGAGTCCCTGCTCGCACACCTGCCGTCGGTCCGCTCGGTGCGGTCGGACGGTCCCGAGCTGCGGGTGTACGCGGACGACGGCGAGCGCACACTGCCTGCCGTCCTGCGCGCTCTGGACGCGCAGGACCTTGCCGTCGACACCGTGGTCCTGACCCGTCCCAGTCTCGACGACGTCTTTCTGCACCACACGGGCCGGTCCCTCGACAGCGCGCCGGGGGTGACACGGTGACGGCCTTCCTGCGGGAATCCGGCATGCTCTACCGCTTCGCCCTGCACGAAGCGCTCAACAACCGGACCTGGGTCGTGCTGGGACTCGGCCAGCCGGTGATGTGGCTGGTGCTGTTCGGGCCGCTGCTCGAACCGCTGTCGGGTCCCGGTATCGGTGGCGGCAACCGGCTCGCCCAGTTCGTTCCCGGACTGCTGATGATGGTCGCCCTGTTCGGCAGCACCTTCATGGGTCTTGGACTGCTGGCGGATCTGCGCGCCGGTTTTCTGGAACGGCTGGCCGTCACCCCGGTCGCCCGGGTGGCCCTGCTGGCGGGATGGCTGCTGCGTGATGTCACCTTGCTCGCCGCCCAGGGGCTGCTCCTGTTGGCGGTCGGCACGGTCATGGGCCTGCGCGCCGACCTTCCAGGCTCTCTGCTGGCACTGGTGCTCGTCGCCCTGGTCGGCGTCCTCGGTGCCGGATCCTCCTACGGCATGGCTCTTGTCGTGCGCGACGAGAACACCCTGGCCGGCGCGGTCAATTTCGTCACCATGCCACTGACGCTGGTGAGCGGGCTGCTACTGCCCGTGGCGCTCGCGCCCGACTGGCTGCAGGCCCTGGCCAGGATCGATCCCCTCTACTACGCCGTCGAAGCCGCCAGAAATCTGATGACCGGCCACCTCGCGGACGCTGCGGTGCCGACCGGGTTCACCGTGATCACCGTGCTGGCCCTGGGCGTCGTCTGCTGGTCCGCGTCCTTGTACCGCAAGGGAGTTGTCTGATGGAGCGGGATGCGACACCGTTCGCACAAGGGCCGGGGACCGAGGGAGTCCCCCTGCCTCCGCCGCGCGCACCGCGTCATCTGCCGCTCGCCCGCGGTCAGGTGGTGCTGGTCGGCACGGGGGCGTTCTCCGCCTGCGAACTGCCCGGGTGGGCCGCTCTGTTGCGTTCGTGGTACGGCTGGTCCATCCGGCCGTGCCTGACCCACTCGGCACAGCGGCTCGTCTCGCGCGACGCCCTCGCGGCGGGCGCCGGCTCGGCCGTGTGGGGGCCGCAGTGGCCGACCTCGGAGGGGGTGCCGCCGCATCAGGACCTCGCCTCCTGGGCCGACTTGGTGCTCGTGATGCCCACCACCACCAACTTTCTCGCCAAATGTGCCGCCGGTATGCCCGACAGCCTGGCCCTGAGCACGGTGATGAGCGCGACCTGCCCAGTGGTCCTCGTGCCCTCGTTCCCCGAGGCGGTCCTGCGCCGGCCGTCGCTGGAGCGCAACCTCAAACTCGCGGAAGAAGAGGGGTATTACGTGGTTCCCACCCAGCACGGCGTGTCCGTGCACACGGGTCGCGCAGGGCCCGGGGCCATGGCCGATCTGGTGACCGTCCTGCGCTTCACCGCATCGGTGCTGTGACCGGCGAAGAGTACGAGGCCGGGCAGCCCGTGCGTGTTCTCAGGGAAGCGGTGACCGACGACATCTTCGGGCGGCGCGTGCACGATCCGTATCGCTGGCTGGAAGACGCCGCTGCCGAGCGGACCTTGAAGTGGCAGACCGCCCAGGACGCGTGGTTCGACGTATCGCGGCGCACATGGACGCGGCGGTTCGGGCCCCGGCTGCGCGAACTGTACGGTGCCGCTGAGCGGGGAGTCCCGCTCTGTCGCGGCGAGCGGAGCTTCTTCCTGCGACGGCCACCGGGCGGTGAGCACGAGGTGCTGTGCACCGCGACTCCGGATGAAGCGGAGCGCGTACTGCTGGACCCGGCCCGGGCCTCGGCCGACCGGGGCACCACGGTGCTGGAGCGCTGGGCCCCTTCGCCCGACGGACAGTCGGTGGCCTGCCAGCTGTCCGCCGACGGAGCCGAGACCGCGGCCCTGATGATTCTCGACGTCGCGTCCGGACGTCTGGCGGACGACGGCATCAGAGGCTGCCGGGCCTCGCCGGTCGCCTGGCTCTCCGACAGCCGGTCCTTCTTCTACGTACGCCCGCCCTACGACGCCGACAGCGCGCCGGGGGCGGCGCGGTGGCTCTGGCTGCACCAGGTCGGGAAACCCGCCGCCGACGACGTACGGGTGCTGGGCGGCGACGAGGACCCGCGTCGCGTCTACGACATCGGCCTCGGTGACGACGGCCGGCTGCTGCTGGCCTCCGTCTCCTCGGCCCCGGCGCGCCCGCGGGAACTACTGATCGCCGATCTGGCACGGTGCCGGGCGGAGCGACCGCTGTGGCGGCGCATCCGGCCGGGCAGCACGCAGGTGCGAGGCGAGGTCGGGCCGGACGGACTGCTGTATCTGCTGACGGACGACCAGGCCCCGCGTCGCAGGCTGTGCGTCGTCGATCCCGCACGGCCGGACGGACCGTGGCGGGAGGTCATCGGGGAGGACCCCCAGGCCGTGCTCAACGGGTTCGCCCACCTGGGTGGCGGGCTGCTCCTCGCCCTGTGGGCACGTGACGCCATCAGCCACATCACGGTCCACCGCATCGACACCGGCGAGACGACAGGCCAGGTCCCGCTGGAGCGCCCCGGGACCATCACGGGGCTCACGGTGAGGGCCCGTACGGATGACTCGCCGGGTGCGGCGTGGCTGGGATATTCGAGCATGACCGAACCCGGTCATGTCCTGTGCTACGACGGCCTTTCGGGACAACTCGTGCGCTCCGAGCACCCCCCGCGACGCACAGCTCGCGCACCCGTCAGGGCTCGTCATGTCCGCTACCCCAGCAAGGACGGTACGCCGGTCGGCATGCTGCTCCTCGCGCCGGACACGGCGCCGCGCCGCCCGCGCCCGCTGCTGCTGACGGGATACGGAGGGTTCGGCGTCAGCATGGGCCCCGGGTACCAGCCGGACGCGGTGGCCTGGGTGGAAGCGGGCGGCGTCTACGCCGTGGCGCAGGTCCGCGGCGGTGGAGAACAGGGGGCGCGGTGGCACCGGGCGGGGACCGGGGCCGCCAAGCAGAACAGCATCGACGACTTCAACGCGGCCGCCGAGTGGCTCATCACCCACGGCTGGACCACCCCCGAACAGCTGGGCGCCGTCGGCAGTTCGAACGGCGGACTCCTGGTCGGCGCGGCGCTGGTGCAGCGCCCCGAGCTGTACCGGGCGGTGGTCTGTTCCGCGCCCGTGCTGGACATGCTCCGGTACGACCGCTCGGGGCTCGGGCACCTGTGGCGCGCCGAATACGGACGTGTGAACGATCCGACGGAGGCGCAGTGGCTGCTTGACTACTCTCCGTACCATCATGTCCGGGAGGGCACGGCCTATCCGGCGGTGCTGTTCGCGGCCTTTGAGGGGGACACCCGTGTCGATCCCGCCCACGCGCGCAAGATGTGTGCCGCCTTGCAGCACGCGAGCAGCTCGGGTCGGCCGGTTCTGCTGCGGTACGAGCGTGGCAGCGGTCATGGCAAGCGGACGATGAGCCAGGCGGCGGCGCTGGGCGCCGACACCCTGGCGTTCCTGAGCGAGCAGTTGGGACTGGAGAGTTGAGGACCGCACGATGCCATCTCTCTCGTGGCGCACGGTACGGGGACAGGCGCCGGGGCAGGCCGGCGCCTTCGTAGGAATTCTGCTCGGCGTGGTGCTGATCACGCTGTGGGGGGTGTACTTCGAGTCGAGCCTGCGGATGACGGCCGTCCCCCAGCGTTTCGCCGCGGCCGACGTCGTGGTCGATGGCGACCCATGGGTGCAGGACATTGAGCCGGGCGGACGGCAGCTCCAGGCCATCCTGCCCGAGGAACGGCCCCTGCCGCAGGACCTGGTCGACCAGGTCCGCGCGGTTCCCGGAGTACGGGACGCGGTTGCCGACCGGCCCTTCTACGCGCAACTCGTCGGCCCGGACGGCAAAGCCGTGCGCGGGCCGGACGGCGGCACCTCCCGAGGCCACTCCTGGGCCACCGCCGCCCTGGCCCCCTTCCAGGTGCTGGCCGGTGAACCGCCCACCCGCACCGGTGAGGTGATGCCCGATCGCCGCACCGCCGAGGCGGCCGACGCCCGGCCCGGCGCCGAGATCCGTGTGGTGACGGCGGCCGGGGTCCGCACCTACCGGGTCAGCGGCATCGCCGAACGCAAGGGAACGTCCACCGAAGGACAACGGAGTGAAGCGGCCCTGTTCTTCTCCGACGACGAGGCGGCCGATCTGTCCCGCGCCTCGGGCGGAAGCGGCGGCCCGTACGCCATCGCGGTGCGGGCGGACTCCGGCGTGGCCGCACGGCAGCTCGCGTCACGGATCTCGGATCGGCTGCACACGCCGGGAGTCCGAGCCCTGTACGGCGATGACAAGGGCGAGGCCGAGGGACAGGAGGCCGTGGCGGGGCGCGACTTCGCCCTCGCCGTCTCCGCGTCCTTCGGGCTGCTGGCCGCCCTGTTCGCCACGATCATCGTCATCGGGCCCTTCACCATCGCCGTCCAGCAACGGAGGCGTGAGATCGCCCTGCTGCGTGCGGTGGGCGCGACCCATGGCACGGTGCGCGGCATGCTCTGCGGTGAGGCGCTGATCCTGACGTGTGCCGGTGTGGTGATCGGCGGGCCACTCGGTCTCCTGCTCTCCGGGCCGGTGCGGGGCCTCTTCGTCTCCGCGGGCGTGCTTCCCGCCGGTCTGACCCTGGTGCGCGGGCCCCTTCCGGTGCTTGCCGCCGGGGCGTTGAGCCTCGTCGGGACCCAGGCCGCCGCCCTGCTCGCGGCCCGCAGGGCGGTCCGTATCCGGCCGGTCGAGGCCCTGCGTGAGGCCGACCGGGCCCCGCGGAGGATGTCTGTCGTACGCGTCGTCGCCGGGATTCTGGCACTTGCGGCAGGGGTCGTGTTCACCCTGGGGAGAGCCGGCGGCGAGGTCGCCGTCATGGACACTCTGACTCAAGTCGCCGTACTGATCATCGGGTTCACACTGCTCGCCCCGCCGGCGGTGCGCGGCGGCATCGCTCTGCTCGGACCGGTGCTGGCCCGGCTCGGCGGGATGCCCGGGCGTGTTGCCCGGGGTGCGCTGCGGGCGGACAGCCGGCGACTGGCCGGCGCGGTCGTTCCGCTCACCGTCGTCTGCGCCTTCGCGGGAGCGGTGCTCTTCACCGGATCGACGTTGCAGAAAGAGGGAACCGACCAGGCCGACGCGCGGCTGACGGGAGTGGGGCGGGTGCTGGTCACGGACGGCGTCGACGGACTGCCGCCCGCGGTGGCACAAGCCGTACGGAAACTCCCGGCGGTACGCGAGGCCGCCGCAGCGGTCGAGACCCGCGTCGTGGTCCGGCACTCCAGCCCGGTGGGGGACATCCTGGAGTCGTTTCCCGCGCAGGGCCTGGAGCCGCGGGCCGCGGCGGAGCTCATGGACCTGGGCGTGAGCGCCGGACGGCTGGCCGATGTCCGGAGCGAGTCGATGGCGGTGTCCACTTCCCTCGCCCGGAAGACGGGCTGGCGTGTCGGCCGCACGGCCGCGGTCGTGCTCGGCGACGGGGCCACCGCCCGGCTGCGCGTGGCGGCGCTGTTCCGGCGGTCCGCCGGCTTCGGTGATCTGGTTCTTCCGCACGACCTCGCCCTGCACCATGAGTCACTCGGGCTCGATTCGCAGGTGTATCTCGGGCTACGCCAGGGTGCAGCGAACGCCGACGCGCAGGTGGACCGGCTGCTGGACCGGTTTCCGGGCATCGAAGTGCTGAACCGCCAGCAGGCCGCGGACCGGGCCGAGGCCGTGTCCGCCACCGACGCACGCAGCCGCTACCTGTTGCTCGGCACCCTGCTCGTGTTCAGCGCCGCTGCCGCGGCGACAGCCCTCACCATGGCCTCGGTCCACCGCAAGAAGGATCTGGCGCTGCTGCGCACGCTCGGCGCCGACCGCGGCCAGTTGACGCGGGTGGTGCTGTGGGAATGGGCGGCGGTCTCCGTTCTCGCACTGCTGGCGGGTGGCGCGCTGGTGACGTTGCCGATGGCGGTCTTCAGCCAGGCGGCGACCGGCTCGATGGTGCCTTCCCTGCCGGTGCTGATGGTGGCCGGCACGGTCCTGTCGACGGTGCTGCTCGCCCTGGTGGCGAATCTGCTCCCCGCGGCCATGGTGCTGAGGGTGCGGACGCTCGGCGATCTGCCCTCGTCATGAGGTTCGTCCGCCGGAGGGGAGGGAAGGTACCGGGCCACGGACCAGGGCCCCGTGCCACGGCTGCCGCTCAAGCCGCCGGAAGGCGCGCGCGACCTGAGTGAGCCACTCGGTTTCGGCAGCCAGGTCATGTCGCTGAGCGAGGGCGGCGTCGCGCTCGGCAGGGGCCACGATCGCGACGGAATCCGACCCACGTGCCCGCAGCCCGGCCATGAGCACGGCCGCCTCATGGGCGGCCGTGATGTCCGTCAGGTCCTTGCCCGCCACCAACGCCTCGTCCGCCTGGGCGAGATGGGGCCGTAGCGACAGCTGTCCGTCCCTGATCTCTATGACCCGCCGGTACAGGCGGTATCGCAGGCCCCGCCGGGGCAGGAGATCGACGAGGAGGGACTGCGGTGGTTCCAGCGCGATGCCGGGAGTCGCCCGGTACAGAGCGTCCCACAACGGCCGAAGCCGCAGGTAGGAGAGGTAGGCGACGACACAGCGGTGGCCGGCTATCACGCGCGGTCCCCAGCTGGGAACGGTCCAGCCGAAGATCTGCAGGAGCGGGCCGAGGCTCCCGGTGATCCACCACGAGGAGTTCCAGGGGGAGGTCGAGCCCAGCCAGCTGTGCAGTGTCTCTACGCTCCGTGTCACGCAATAGCACAGGGTGCATACCGAACCGGCCGTTACCGCCCACATTCCCCGGCTCAGCCAGGGACGCCCGGCGATCCTGGCGTAGTGCAGACAGCGGCGGCCCGCCTCGAACTGCCCCACCGCATAGAGCACGAGATGCGCCATATAGGGAACGGCATAGTACGGGTCACCCATGTTCCTCAGGACGTCGGCGTCATCGGACACTTCGTGCCGGGGCAGCCCGAGGGCGATGAAGGCCACGCCCAGGGCGATGAGCGAGATGCCGTATCCGAGGATCCGCCGCCGTGCCCTGCGGGCCGCCCGCGCGGGAGGATCGGACCAGTGCGCGAGGACCACCTGTTGGGCGGCGGTGAGGACGACCACCATCGCCTGTACCAGAAGGAACGTGGCCCCCGGCAGGCCGACGAGCGCGGCGGCGAGCGAGCGGACCGGCTCAAGCCCCATGGCAAAGCACAGGCAGGTGGCGAGGAAGTAGGTGCACAAGGCGATACGAGCAGGATCGAGTCGTGCGCGTACGAGCCCCGGCACCTTGTACAGGAACGCCGCGAGGGCCCCCAGGGCACAGCACCAGGCGAACACTTGGTAGATCACGTGTGGCTGCCGTAGACATCGGCGGCGTGGGGCGCCGTACCGTTGCGGCTGCCCAGTCCGATCGCTTCCTCGATGCGGGCCAGAGTCTCCTGATGAGCAGGTGTCGTTCCCTGCTCGGGCTGGGCGTACTGGTGCCGGGCGTTCAGCGACAGCAGTAGCAGTGACGCCATGACTTCGGCCTCCTGCTCCGCTTCCTGTGTATAGCCGCAACGCATCAGCATGCCCTTGACGAGACTCGGATCCAGATCCGCGAAGAGCTCGACAGGAGGGTTCTCGGTGCTGCCGTCGCCGTGGTGGTCGCACAGCATGTGCGACAACTCGTGGGCGATGATGTGCGATTGGTGCGCTGTGCTGGTGTGTCGCTCGTAGGCGATGTAGTCGGCGTCTTCCGCGCGGAGCCAGATTCCGAAGACGCCCGTGGCGTGCAGTTCCACGGGAAGCAGATGAAGGGGACGTCCGGTACGGCGTCCCACGACGTCGCACACGGCCGCCATGTCGGGCAGTACCGGGATGTCCAGCGCGGCGAGCCGCTCGCGGCAGGCTCGCCGTAGCTTCTTGAGGTGTCGCCTGCGTAACCGGCCATCGACGGGACAGCCAGGCACAGACATCAGTCGTCCTCCACGGGGGGTAGTCCTTGCAGTTTGCGTACCTGGTCGAGCACGGTGACGATCGCCTGCAGGCTCTCCTGCGGCAGTCCCACCGCCCGCAGTGCGAGGGCGCGGACGCCGGACTGGCTCATATGGTCGAGCAGGGTGAGTTGCCGCAGCACCGTCTGCGCGTGATCGGAGTCGACGAAGTAGGCGGGAGACACTCCGAAGAACTCGGCCAGAGCCGACTGAAGCTCGGGAGACGGGCGGGTGCGTTTGCCGTTGCGCAACGCGGACAGGTACGCCCCGCTCACCCGGATCTGCGGGTGCGACTCCTTGATCCGGGCCGCCACCTCGTCGTTCGTCCAGCGGCGTCCCTCGGGACGACTGGTACGGAACAAGCTGTCCAGCAGCTCGGACAACGACGCACGCTGTGGCTCGTCCGGCAATGCACACCTCCCACCCCAACGTGCCATAATCAACTATCAGTTGAGGACCTTATCAAGGATTCGACTGATGGTTGACTTGCTGGCGGGTCAACTGTAACTATTTCTCCACAGGGTTGAACGTGAGGAAAGGGACAACCTCGGTTTTGGCCGGGAGTTGACGAGATGTGTCGGCAACGGCGGTGGGACGCTGAGGGCCGACCACAGGGGGAACCTCATGGAAGTCAGGATCCTGGGGCCAGTGCGTCTGACCGCCCATGGCCGCACTCTCCAGATCGGTTCGTTCAAGCAACGCACACTTCTGGCCCTTCTCGCCTGCGGCAACGGCGCCGTGATCTCTGTCGAGCGGCTCATGGACGCGTTATGGCAAGGCGCTCCGCCACCGAGCGCCGCCAAGAACTTGCAGGTCTACGTGTGGCATCTGCGCAAGGCGCTCGGCATGTGCGATGCCGCGGACAGGCTGCAGCACGCGCCGCCCGGATACCGGCTCGTGCTGCGACAGGACGAACTCGATCTCGCATCGTTCGAACGTCGTGTCACCAGGGCACGGGAGCAGCGCGACCGCGGCCGCCTGCGCCGAGCCCTCGTGGAATTCCAAAATGCGCTCGCCAGCTGGCAGGACGAGGCGCTCGCAGACGTGGTGTCGGTACCCGCCCTCTATGCCGAATCGGTTCATCTGGAAGAGCTGCGGCTCTCCGTGATTGAGGAGTACCTCGACACCGCGCTTGCCCTTGGGGCGTACAACGACGTCATCTCGACGGTGGACGCGCCGATCCGTGCCCACCCTTTCCGCGAGCGGCTGTGGACGGTGCGCATCCTCGCCCTGTATCTGTCAGGGCGTCAGAGCGACGCGCTCGCCGCGTACGGCGAACTTCGTCACAGGCTCAGCGTTGAACTCGGCCTGGAGCCGTCGGCGGCGCTGCAAGAGGTGCAGCAGCTCGTACTGAGCGGCTCACCGCTGCCCGAGGGCGCGCTCCTGGTGAGGCTGCGCTGAGTCGGCGGTGCTGCTGTGCCGCGGTCGAGCAATCAGCCCGCGGGCGATGTTTCCGCGTGGTGAGCGAGATCGGGCAGGCTCACGGAACTCCGCTGCGGGCGATCTCGCGCAATGCGTTCCGGTACGCCGACCGGCGGCACGGTACGCCGATCGCCGGCGGCCCGGTGCGGCCGGGTGCGATGCGGCTTCGGCGCGGGATGCGGCCGACCTGCGGGCAGCGCTTTCGACGCCCGTCTTCGGGACGGCGTGGAACTCCTTCGGCTCGGCCGCGGCCTTGTGGAGGTCAGCGGCAGCACGCCGTTGTCGGCCGGCGCCTCGGTGGGCGTCGACGCCGAGGGCAACGCGGTCGGCGGCCTCTTTGGGGAGGGCTCACTCAGAGGTGTCGCGGAAAGACGTGGGCGGCGGGTGTTCTTCTTCGCGCTCCTCTTCGTGTTCCTCGGCGGGCGTTCGCTCGTAGGCGACGCACAGGGTCGCCGCGGTGATCGTCAGGAGGGCCGCGGCGTACGAGCAGGCCGTGGTCACGGTGCCGGGTGCCGCGGCCAGGCGGGGTGCGACACCGGCCAGCAGGGCGGCGTGTCCGGTCGAGGCGGCCATGGCCAGCAGCCGGGCCGAGCCGTCACCGCGGTGCGGCAAGGGCGGGGCCCAGCCCAGCAGTGTGGCCAGTGCGGGCGGCCATACGAGCACGGTGCACATCCCGAGCAGGGCGCAGCCGATGGTGGTGTTCATCCGGGCACTCCGTAGGCGTGTCGGCAGCGCGCCAGACGGACGTCCGGGCTCACCCCGTGGGGGATCCTAGCCGTCGCGTGCCCGCATTGCGGCGGAGATGTGAATCTTGAGTGCCGATGAACCCAAGTGTGATGTTATGGCGGCGCGCGGCGGCCGGGTCAGTCGCCGTCCTCGTCGTCGTGCTTCTTGTTCCGGCCCTTCTGTTCCGGCTGCTTCTCCGGCTGTACGTCATGAGCGCCGTTGTCGTCCGCGGAGTCGGCGGAGACGGAATCGGTGGAGCCCGTGTCGGCGGGGGCGGATTCGGTGGCGGACGACGGGGCGGGAGCCGAGTTGTGCGGTGCGTCGGGTCCCGAGGTCTCCGCCGAGCCGGCGTCCGGGGAGAACAAGGCCATGCCGATCAGCAGGGCGGCCACGAAGAGCACCGTCGCGGCGACGGCGCCCACCAGTTTCGGGCTGCGTGTGACGAGGTGACGCAGTGCGGGCCGGCGGCGGCCGCGGCTCCGGTGGGGCGAGGAGGCGTGTGCGCCGGAGTTCGGCAGCGCGTAGGTGGTCGCGGGGCCCGGCTCGCCGGGCAGGTGCCGGGGCCGGGCC
>NZ_JBSGBN010000025.1:0-84329 GCF_053601275.1 Streptomyces sp. NPDC004752
GTCTGTCCAGAGCTGGGGCCGCCCGGACCGATCCATCCCGACATGCGCCGATCAGCCTGCTTCGCGGAGATCATTTCGCCGAGAAAACCTCACTGGCTGTGAGCAGGTGACGTCGGGGCCGGAAGAACACGCGTTGTCCCCATGCTCGTCCCCATGTCTACTTCAGGGCAGGAGCCCGTACCGTCGCGTGGCACCTCATGTCGTCGGCCGCAAAGTGTTCGACCGCCGGCGCCGGGCGGGTCTCGTCAGCTGGGCGAGCTTCTGTTTCAGCGTCAGCCGGGACGCGAGCCTTCCGACCGCGCCGTCACTGTGCGCGCGACAGGCGTCCTCCTTGGTTGAAAGGGATTGTTCGTCACGCGGTCACCTGGACCGGTGTTCCGGTCACCTTGCGGCCGTATCCCGAGTTGCGGGTTGGTCGACAGGATCGATGCGACGCAGGCCGGCGGTTACCGCCTGGTTGGTTCCTCCTGGTCGGCATGCCGGCGGGTGAACTGTGACCGGCCCGGGCCCACCGTCAGTTCCTCACCGTCAGGGAAGACAACGGTGGCGGTGGACGTGGGCGGGACATCGACGGTGATGTCCAACTCCTCACCCCGAGTGCGCCACTCGACCGCGATGGTGCCGCGCGGGCCGTCGAAGGTGCCGCGCGCCCAGTCGACCGACGGGTGGGGTACCGGCGCGACGACGAACCGCTCCCAGGCCACGGAGCCCTCCGCCTGCCGCAGCCCGAGGGTGTGGGTGTGCAGGAAGTCGATGACCGCGCCCTTGCTGTAGTGGTTGAGCGAGGCGTTCGCGTCGCCGTTGTCGTCGACGCCGTCCCACTCCTCCCAGATCGTGGTGGCACCCCGGTCGAGCATGCCGAGCCAGGACGGCGAGGTGCGCTGGAACAGGACCTCGTACGCCAGGTCGGCGTGGCCGGTGTCCGCGAGGACGGGGAGCAGGTCGGCGGTGGAGAGGAAGCCCGTGCCCAGGTGTGTTCCGGCTTCGCGGATCAGTGCGGCCAGGCGCACGGCGACTGCTTCGCGCAGTTCCTTGGGGGCGAGGCCGAGGGCGAGGGCGCGGACGTAACTCGCCTGGGTATCGACAGTGGTGCGGCCGGCGCCGTTCAGGAATTCCGCACGCCAGGCGTCCTTGATCCGTTCCGCAAGATCTGCGTACCGGGCGGCCTCGTCGCCGCGGCCCAGGACTCGGGCGATCGTGGCGAGGGTGGCGGTCGAGCGGAACAGGAACGCCGTGCCGACCTCGCCCTTGTCCGTCGCCATCCACCCGTCGGAGTCGCCTTGCGCCGGTTCGATGAGCGAGCCGTCCGCGGTGCGGGGCTTCGGCTCGGCCCACTCACCCCAGTGGAAGGACCCGTCCCAGATGAACTCCTCATGGGGCAGTGGCTCGGCGGAGCGGGCCACCCGGGAGGGGTGGCGGGCGGTGCGGGCAGTAGTGAGCGCCCATTCGACCCAGCGGACCATGGCGTCCCAGTTCTCGGTGAGCACCTGACGGTTGCCGTAGGTCTCGTACAGCTTCCATGGCACCAGCACGATGGCGTCGCCCCAGCCGGCGGAGCCGGTCATCATGTCCAGGCGCTGGACTCCTGGCACAACAAACCCGCCTACGACGGACAGTGGCGCCAGTCCGCCTGGGCGCTGGTCTCCCGCGGCGCCTCGATGATCGAGTACTGGCACTGGCACACCCTGCACTTCGGCACCGAGACCTACGTCGGTGGCATCCTCCCGCACAGCGGCCGCCCGGGCCGGATCTACCGCGAACTTGCCGCACTCGGCGCCGAGTTGGAGACAGCAGGCGACCTGGTCGCCTCCCTCACCCCGGACGCGGACGCCGCCTTCCTGTACTCGCTTCCCAGTAAATGGGCGCTGGCGGCCAAGCCCCCACTGGCCAGGCCGGACGGCTCGCGCGACGAGCGCTCCCACGGGACCATCTTCGACGCCTTCTACCGCGGCGCCTTCGACGCGGGCCTGCAAGCGCGCCTGGTCCATCCCGGCCAACTGGACGCCGTGGACCTGCCGCCGCTGCTCGTCGTCCCGGCGTTCTATACCGCGGACGACGCAACGCTGGACCGGCTGCTCGCCTACGCGGAGTCCGGCGGACATCTGGTGATCGGCCCGCGCACCGGCTACGCGGACCTCGAAGCCCGGGCCCGCACCGACGTCCAGCCGGCCCGCCTCGCCGGGCCCGCCGCAGTCTCGTACGACGAATACACCAACCTGGACACGCCCGTGAAGGTGCTGGGCAGCGCCGAACTGGCCCTGCCACCCGAGGCACGCGCCCTGCACTGGGCGGAGGGGTTCGTCCCGGACGGGGCGGACGTACTGGCCACCTACGACGATCCGCACCTCGGACGCTGGCCCGCCGCCACGACCCGCCAGTACGGAACCGGCCGTATCACCTGTGTCGGCACGGTGCCCGACCCTGCCTTCGGAGAAGCACTGTTCCGCTGGGCCGCCCCGGCCGGAGCATGGGGCCACTCCCACCCGAGCGTCACCGCGACCTCGGCCACCTCCCGTGACGGCCGTCGCGTCCGCTTCCTGCACAACTGGTCATGGGACCCGGTCTCCGTTTCGCTGCCCACCGCCGCAAAGGACGCCCTCACCCATACCGTCCATGCGGCCGGTGAGTCGGTCGAGCTCGGCCCGTGGGATCTGAAGGTGTTCACGGAACGCGACTGACCTCGCCCTCCAGTTCACCGCACGCATCACCATCCACTGTCACTCACCGCAGGAGACCCGCCCATGCGCTCTTCCCAGGGAGTGCTCTGCAATCCCCTCGACCTCCCGTACCGCTACCAGGACATCCGCACCACCGACGACACAAGCACTGACGTACGGCGCTCCGTCCACCGGGAGGCGGCGGATCCCTCCATCGTGCGGTACCGGGGCCGCTTCTACATGTTCGTGTCGATGTCGGCGGGTTTCTGGCACTCGGCGGATCTGCTGCGGTGGGAGTACCGCCCGACCTCCAAGCTGCCCGCCCTCGACTACGCGCCGGATGTCCGGGAGGTCGACGGAGCGCTGTACATCAGCGCGTCCAGGAAGACGGACAACTGCCCCTTCTTACGCAGCGTGGACCCGCTGGCCGACGACTTCGTAGAGGTCACGCCGGGCACCTTCCCCTTCTGGGACCCGAGCCTGTTCCAGGACGACGACGGCGGTGTCTATCTCTACTGGGGATGCGACAACGACACGCCCCTCTACGGGGCGCGACTGTCGGGCACCTTCGCCCGGATCACCGAACCGCTGCCCCTGATCCGTGCCGATGTCGCAACGCACGGCTGGGAACAGGTCGGCGAGGACCATGTCGCGACGCCAACGGGCCCCGGCCAGGAGAAGGTCCTGTCCCGACTCCAGGGCAAGCCCTATATCGAGGGCGCCTGGATGACCAAGCACGACGGGACCTACTACCTTCAGTACGCGGCGCCCGGCACGCAGTTCAACACCTACGCCGACGGCTATTACACGGCCTCGTCCCCGCTGGGCCCGTTCGCGTACTCGCTCGACAGCCCGTTCTCGTCGAAGCCGGGCGGTTTCATCACCGGGGCAGGCCACGGAAGCACGTTCCAGGACCGTCATGGAAACTGGTGGCACGCGTCGACCATGCGTATCTCGGTGAACGACGACTTCGAGCGGCGCATCGGGATCTTCCCCGCTGGATTCGACCATGACGGCGTCCTCTTCTGCAACCAGAACTTCGCCGACTACCCCTTCGTCGTCCCCGACGGGCCGTTCGACCCGTGGACGCCCCCGCCCTGGATGCTGCTGTCCTACAAAGCGCACGCCACCGCCTCGTCCTCCGCCCCCGGCCACACTCCCTCGTCGGCGGTCGACGAGGACATCCTCACCTGGTGGGCAGCCGGGAGCCGCGAGCCGGGCGAGTCACTGACCGTCGACCTCGGCGTGAGTAAGACGGTGCACGCGGTGCAGATCAATCTGGCGGATCACGAGCTGGGCGACCTGGCTCCACAGACCGCCGAAGGAGCCGACTGGAACCCCCACATCTGGCGCGGCATCTTCCCCACCCATGAACCGGCGGAGACCGTGGTGGAGATCTCGCCGGACGGCCGGCAGTGGACCGTCCTCCAAGACTCCCGGGAAACGAACACCGACGCCCCGCACGCGTTCATCGTGCTCGACGCACCGCTGCGCGCCCGGTTCGTCCGGGTCACCGGCGGCCGCATGCCGTTCGACGGTGTCCTCGCGGTCAGCGGCATACGGGTCTTCGGCACGGGTGACATCACGGCTCCGCACCCGGTTCGCGCCCAGGCCCGCCGTGTCGACGGCCGCACCGCCAGGATCGAGTGGGACGCCAGCACCGAGGCCACCGGCTACAACATCCGCTACGGCCGCCACCCACAGAAGCTGTACCACAGCTGGCAGATACACGAGCGGACCGCACTCGACCTGCGCTCACTCAACGCCGACGCAGAGTACTGGGTCGCGGTGGACGCGTTCGGCGAAGGTGGCATCACGCCCGGGGAAACGGTGCCAGTGAAATGATCGCAGGCCCTGCGGGCGCAGTCGCATCCTCCAGCCCCACCTGAGACCTCGGCTGGAACACCACCGCATGCTTGGGCCGCACCGTACGAGCCCCAACGGCGCCCCGCAACCAGGGTTGGGGCAACCTCACGGGTGAGGAACTCGTACGGCGCTGCTGGGAGGGCGCGGTCCGCGGCGGGTACGTCCAGCACGGGGAGACCTACCTCAACGACGCCGAGGAGCTGTGGTGGTCCAAGGGCGGCGGGCTGACCGGGACCAGCCCTGAGCGCATGGCATTCCTTCGCAGTGTCATCCGCGAATCCCCCACTGGGGTCTTCGACCCGCTCCCCTCCGACTGGGACGTTCCGCGCGGCGGGGTCCGGGACACGTATGAACTCATCTACTTCGGCCTCAGCCGCCCTCGTTTCAGGAACATCAGCCTGCCCGCCGACGGGCGCTTCGCGATCGACGTGATCGACACATGGCCCATGACGGTCGACCGTCTCGGCGTGACGACAGGCAGCAATGTCCGCGTAGAGCTGCCGGGCCGTCCCTACGTGGCCGTGCGCCTGCCCCGCCTGCCCGACAGCACCGAGGCGGGGACACAGTCGTCGGTGCCGACCTGACCCGTGGCGCCGCTCGCGCCGACGACGCGATTTTCTGCCGGTCACCAACGTCCACCGGTAAGTTCGGTGGGCCCTCACACCCGAAGGTCCGCCAGCGCGTGGTCGGAACTCGTTGAGGAACTGGAACGGCTCGTTGAGCACGCGGGCGGACTCGATGCCTTCGGGATGGTGCCGGCCGGGCATTGCGATGGCTGCCGAAGGTGGCGTCGATCGCACCGGACCGGATGGCGGCGACGGCGGTCTCGATGCCGAACAGCATCAGCAGCGAGGCGCTCCGCTCGCCGAGGTGAGTCAGGGCACAGCGTCGGTCCGGTGGTCCGGCGCTGTGCTTTGCCCGGGTCGGGTCGCGTTTATGCTGGCGGTATGGCTGAGTTGGTGCCCTTCGCAGTCGCGGTTCGGTGGCGGACGGGGGTTGGGGGCGTCGTCCGTGCGGGGCGTCGCACGCTCGTGGAGTCGCTCTACCTTCTCACCGGGCCCGTGACCGCCGCGGTCGGCCTGGTACTGGTGGTCGGCGGTGTGTGTGCGGGGACGGTCGGTTCGCTGCTGCCGGGCAGGTCGCGGCCCGTGGCCGGCGCACTGGCACTGGCACGGTGGCCCGGCGACCTCGAATGGTGGCGGATCGGCACGGTGCGGTCCCTGGCCGACGGGGTACAGGGCACGGGCGAACGGCCGAGGCCGAAGGAGGCGGCCGCGGCGTCGGAGCCGGGGCTGTGGCTCGATGTGGCGCACGCGGTGGTGGTGATCCCGGTCGTACTGGTCACCTCGGCGGTGACGGTGCTGTGGTGGTTCGTCGGCGTCGCGACCGCCACCTTCCCTCTGCGTAGCCGGGTGACACCCGGATCGCTGCGGCCGATGTCCCTGTACCTGGGCAACGCCCGGTCCCACATCGACTTGGGCCTTGGACTGGTGTCGCCGGTCGAACGGATCGCCTTCGCGGTCACACTCGGTCTGGTGCTGCTGGCCACGCTGCCGTTGGTGACCCGCGCATGCGTCGCCGCCCAGACCGGGCTGGGACAGGCGCTGCTATCCGACATGTCCGCGTTGCACCGCAGGGTCAGCGGGCTGGAGCGGGAACGGGACACGGCCCGTGCGCAGGCGGTGGCGGCGGTGTCGGCCGAGGCGGAGGCGCTGCGTCGGCTGGAACGCGACATCCACGACGGGCCACAGCAGCGGCTGGTGCGGTTGGCGATGGAACTCGGCCGCGCCCAGCACCACTTCGAGCGTCGGCCGGAGCTCGTCCGGGCGGCGCTGGCCGACGCGGTCGTCCAAGCGCAGGAGGCGCTGGACGAACTCCGGGCCCTTTCACGCGGCATCGCCCCACCGATCCTCGCCGACCGGGGGCTGCACGCGGCACTTGCCGCGCTGGCCGCGCGTTCCGTCGTCCCCGCCGAACTCCAAGCCGGTCCGGTGCGCCCGCAGCTGGACCCCGCGGTCGAGACGGCCGCGTATTTCGTGGTCGCCGAGGCCCTGACGAACGTGGCCAAGCACAGCCGGGCCCGCCGGTGCACGATCGGCCTGCGCCACACGGAGGGAGTCTTGCGGGTCCAGGTGACGGACGACGGGGTGGGTGGTGCGGCCCTGGGCAAGGGGCACGGGCTGCGGGGCCTTGGCGACCGGGTGCTCGCGGTCGGCGGCAGACTGCGAGTCATCAGTCCCGAGGGCGGCCCGACGACGATCACCGCGGAGCTGCCATGCCGCTGAACTGGGACGAGGCAGCGCCCGGAACGTCGCCGAGGGATGTGGCCCGTCGTCCGCTGCGGATCGTCGTGGCCGATGACGCGGTGCTGCTTTGCGAGGGCCTGGTCCGGTTGCTTGCCGAGGACGGTCACGAAGTGGTGGCGGCGGTCGGTGACGGCCCGGCCTTGGTCGAGGCGGTGCTCGCACACCGCCCGGACGTGTCGATCGTCGACGTACGGATGCCGCCGACCCATACGGACGAGGGCCTGCGCGCGGCGATCACCGCCCGCGGGCAGCTGCCCGCCGCCCCCATGCTGGTGTTCAGCCAGTACGTGGAGGTGTCCTACGCCGCCGACCTGCTCGCGGACGGCTGCGGCGCCGTCGGCTACCTGCTCAAGGACAGGGTCGCCAAGGTCGAGGAGTTCCTGGACGCCCTCGACCGGGTCGCCGGCGGCGCGACGGTGCTCGACCCCAAAGTCGTCGCCGAGTTGCTGGCCGGGCAGCGCCGGAACGACCCCTTGGAGGCACTGACCGTCCGAGAACGGGAGCTGCTGGCCTTGATGGCCGAGGGCCATTCCAACACGGCCATCGCCCGGCGACTGGTGCTTTCCACCAGCGCGGTGGAAAAGCACATCGGCAACATCTTCGCGAAGCTCGGCCTGCCGCCCGACGATGCCCGGCACCGCCGGGTGCTCGCTGTCCTCGCCTACCTCAACGCCTGACGACGGCCCCGCTCCGACCGCTCCCCGAGCCCGTGCGCGAGCAAGCTCCTGGCACGAGTCGGGCACGGCCTGCTCGCGCAGCACGGTCGAGCGCAAGGCGAGTTCGGGTGTTGACTACCATCCGCCGTTGAAGAACGCCAAGAGTGGAGGCGCCGGGTCCGCCGCGACGCTCCAGTTCGCCACCGCGACAACGATCACAGCCAGCGACGACAAGGCCGACACCACACCGAACAACCCCAGCACGCGCTTGGTCCGCCGGTCGGACGATCCCCTTTTCGCATAGCTCGTCCACGAGATGGCACTCATACCGATCAGGACGAGCGCCACGGTCACGGCAAGCACGACCATCGCCTCGTGGAATCGGGCATAGTCGTCGACCATCACCGCGAGAGCGGGCGGCGTGTGGCCACCCGTGCCCGGGTAGTGGGTCAGTTGCTGCCTGATCTGATCGACCGTCTCAGCCAGCCGCCCGTCGGATGCGCCCAGCGGCAGCATCGATATCAGTGAGGCGAAGGGCGCCACTGCACCATGGATGTTGGCCATGACCACCGCCAGTGAGAACAGCGCAAGCATCGTGACGAGAGCGCCGGCTGACGCGAGGACAGCCCTTCGTCCCCTCGGATCCCCGGCCCTCAGGAACGTCTTCCACAGAAGAACGCCGAGCGCAACGAGCACGATCAGCAGGAGCGCGGCGATCACGGCCTTGGCCACGTGGTACCAGAACCAGTAGTCGACGACCCTCTCCAAACTCGGAGGGAAACCCCGGTCGCCGGAATTCCAGTAGTCGACGAAAGCTGAGCTGAGGGCGGAGACGAGGGAGCGTTGATCGGCGAAGCCGACGCTCGACGCACCCGCCGCCAGTGTGCGCGGAGCGAGGACGAAGGCGGCGCCGAGGGCCACGGCGAGGGTGCCGAGCACAGCGAGGGCGCGACCGGGGCGATCTGCGGATCGTGGCGGGGCTGTGCGAGTGCGCACGGAGGCCCCTTCCGCTGGATCGGGTGTGCAGCCGGCGCGGCGGCCGCGAGGTCCGCCGGTCGCGCTCAAGGATGCCGGTGGGCGCTGGTTCTGGCGTGATGCTGCTGTCATACCGATCACCTTCGCGCGCCGCCGATTGCCCGGTCACTGCGGGACGCCGCCGACTTGGGGTGTGGTCAGCCACACCCCTCAGCGGGCAGGACAGGCGGCGGGGACTTCCCTGAGAATGCCTCGCATGGATGATGCGTTCACGTTCCTTCGGCGAGCGACTGATCTGCTCCCCGATGGTGCTCGCGCCGAAAACGGTGTGACGTCCGACGGATCGAACGTCGGAAGAAGTACCTGTGGCCGGGCTCGACCGGCTCGGCGATGGCGCGCTGGCGGAGCTTCGTCCACCAGCCGAATCGACGGCTGTGGGAGTACGAGAGGGGCGGCTGCACGAAGTGGGCCTGCTGCGGTGACCCATGGCAGGCCCGCGAGTTCCTCGAAGGGGTGATGCCGGCGATGTCCCGCCGTCGAGCGCGCGAACTCCGCAGCCTTGTGGGGGCTTTGGACGACAGTACTGATTCGAGGCGCACCGCCGTCACTTCTCGCGCCGAGTCCGGCCCACGGTCGGGACGACCCGGAGCAGGGGGTCTCACCAACGGGGGACGGCAGGGGTGACCCACTGGGGGTCGGCGACCCGCATCGCGGCCGCGTCGTCGCGTTCTCTGAACGTGCCGTCGTCGGCGGCCCAGCGACGGTGCAGGAGCTCCAGCCGGTCGCGGTCGAGTTCGACGCCGAGGCCGGGCGCGTCGGAGACGGCGATCTTGCCACCGGTGAAGGTGAGGCGTTCGGTGAGGACGTCCTCCGGCTGCCAGGGGTAGTGGGAGTCGCAGGCGTGGTGGAGGTCGGGGACGGTGGCGGCCACCTGGGTCATGGCGGCCAGGCTGATTCCCAGGTGGGTGTTGGAGTGCATGGAGACGCCGACGCCGAAGGTGCGGCAGACAGCAGCCAGTTGCTGGGTGTTGCGCAGCCCGCCCCAGTAGTGGTGGTCGGAGAGCACCACCTGGACGGCGCCCGTGGTGAATGCCTCCTGGATCTCGGCGAAGGTCGTCACGCACATATTGGTGGCCAACGGGACGTGGGTGCCCGCGGCGACTTCGGCCATGGCGGGGGTGCCGAGCGTGGGGTCCTCCAGGTATTCGAGGACGTCGGCGAGTTCGTTCGCCACGGTCAGCGAGGTCGCCACGGACCAGGCGCCGTTGGGGTCGAGCCGCAGCGGGTGCCCGGGAAAGGCCCGGGCCAGCGCGCGGACGGCGGCCGTCTCCTCGTCGGGCGGGAAGACGCCGCCCTTGAGCTTGAAGGAGGTGAAGCCGTACCGCTCCTTGAACGTACGTGCCTGCTCGACGATCCCGGCGGGGTCGAGGGCGGCGCCCCAATCGTCCCGTTCACCGGCGACACCCTCGGGGTGGTCGGCCCACTTGTAGAAGAGGTACGCGCTGTACTCGACGGCGTCGCGCACCTTGCCGCCGAGCAGCGCGTGCACGGGCAGGCCGAGCGCCTTGCCGAGGGCATCGAGGCAGGCGACCTCGAAGCCGGAGACAACGGACAGCCGCAGCTTGCCGGCGGTCTGCACACCACGCAGCCCGCCGAAGCCGACGGCCTCGTTCACCCGGGAGGCGGCCACGGCGATGTCGTCCGCGATCGTGAACAGTCCGTTGAGGTCGAAGACTTGACGCCCTTTCAGCCGGTCGGCGAACGGCCGGGCCAGTTCCAGGTACTTGGTGTCCCCGTATGTCTCGCCGATGCCCGTGACACCGTCCGCGGTCACCACCTCGATGATCAGGCGGGGTGTGTAGGGCTGGTGGACGCCCTGTGTGTTCAGCAGCGGCGGGTCGGCGACCAGGATCGGGGTCAACCGTACGTCGGTGATGGTCAGGTCCCGGGTCACAGAGGGGCTCCCACAAGGTCGAGTCCGTTGGTCAGCAGGGTCTTCAGGAGGGCGAGGCCGGCTGGGGCCGGCTGGCTGAGCGGGGCACGCACGGGGCCGACGGGCCGGCCGCGCAGCCGGTCCGCTGCCTTCATCAGCAGGCGGCAAGCTGTTCCAGCTGTGCGACCAGGCCGTCCTGCGGGGGATCACCCGCCCTCATTCCCCTATGTAGACGTCATCCATGTATGAAGACAGAGGTTATGGAGACGAACCAGGGGCGTCAATGGCCCGGAGGGACCCGACTACGGACGAACTGGGCGTGCCCCGCAACTCGATGCACGCGCTGCCACGGACCCTGATCTCCCGCGGCTGGGTCCGCACCGACATCTCCGGCTCGCTCTACGGCATCGGCATGCACGCCCCGCTCACGGGCACCAGCCATCTCGACTCCGACCCGCGGGTGCGCGCCGTGCGCCCTGTCTCGACGAGGCGTCCGAGGGGCACCGCGAGAGGGTTCTCCAGGAACAGTCCCACGTACCGGACCGTGCACATCTGGAAGGCGAGGCCCAGCTGATGATGCTTCGTACGCGGCAGCGAATGCGCACAGTCCGTTTCCCACGGCCAACTGCGGCCGAGTAATCGGTCCGTGGAGAACAGGCCGGAAAAACCCAAGGTCAGCGCGGCCGCTGTGCTGATACAGGCAAGGGAAAGACCGGAAGGATGAGGAGACGAACCCCCGCGAAAGCCCCGTCAGTGTTCCCCTCTCGCCGGCGGTTTGCACACGGAGAGTTCAGGGCCACATGAGAGCGGTCCGGGTGGTTGGGACTGTGAGAAATAGGGAGATTTGGACCCATTACGCGCACCTCTGGTCCTCGGGGAAAAGGGGCTCGCCGACCGGAACCCGGAGCAGGGCGACTTCAACGGGGTCCTCGACGACCTGCTCGCTGGTCTCGGCGAGGGGATCCCGCTGGCCGACGCCCCAATCGAGGCCGGGACTCCGACTGTCGCCTCGGAGGCGAAGTGATCGGTGAACAGCCGACCGGTGGACGGCCGACGTCACCCGGATTCCATGCGAGCCCGAACTGAACCTGTGGCCACCGATAGATCCCTGACCAGATCACCGGCGCTGCCAACCGGTCCACCAGAGCCTGACCCCCGGCACGAAGCACAAGCCCACCACGCCCCGACGGCGCCATCAGACACTCACGCACCCAACAACGTGGCGGCGCCCCGAGGTGACCTCCTCGACCTCATGGACCGTGCCCCTGACGTCCTGGCGCAGGGCCGCCCACCGCCCCGGTGCTCCCGCATCCTCTGACGCTGCCGCGCCCTTGCACGCCATGATGTTGACGGGCTCGTCGCACCTGTCCCTGATCAGTCGCCTGCGTCGGCCTCGGTGCGTGCCGTGGTGACACGAAGCGGCTCGAAGGTCACGACAGTCTCCAGTCCGTCCGCCCAGCGGACACGCAACTCCCCTTCTGCCCAGACAACTTCAGTGTCCTTGTGTGTGGGCAGGAGCGTGTCGATGTCCGCCCCCAGGGCTGCCAGCGCGACGAACACCGCGGTTCCCTGGGCCCCGCTGACAGCCGGGGCATGCGCACCGATGATTCATAGGCCGTCCCCTTGAGGGCACCCACCTCGTCCGCCTCACTCCAGCCGAGCAGACCGACCAGGTCGGAACGATGTTCCTGAGTGGCCCAGCCGGTGAGGGTGAGTCGGGCCCCGTGCGGCGCCCCGAGTACGCGATGGATCCGCAGCTCATGGCGCCCACGTGCCACGGTCACGCTCTCGACACGCAGCCCCGGGACCATCGGCGGTCCGGACACGAACACCGGCCGGTGCCAGGATGCCGCCCAGCCCCACCCGTCGCCCCGTCCCGCCCCGAGCGGATGGATACGCCGTCGCACGCTGGCAACACCGCCGACCTCGACGGACACATGGTTGTCCGCACTGTCGCCCCCCGATGTGGGACCGGTGTGCGTGGAGTACGCATGGCGGCCGTACAAGGGGTCGGCCTCTGCCGCGGACTCGCCGTCGTGTGGCCGGACGTGGTCACTGCCGTGGTTGTGCAAGCGGACGATTCCATCGGACCCGGTCGACTGTACGAGCAACCCTGGTGCGGGCAGCGCGAGCACCTGATCGGGGCCCTCGCTCGGGGCCGGTTGTTCGGTCGCCGTCCACAACGGGTGATCCGCAGATGCGAGAAGCGCCACGAATGCCTTCGAGGCCCAGCGGGCCACCTGTTGACGGCTGTGTCGGCGAGCCGCTCCCACTCGTTGTTGGCCAACGGCGTGGCCGACGACGGCGCCGTGTACGCGCTGGCAGATGGGGCTTGCGTACTCGATGCCCTTGGCCTGGCAGACGTGCTCCGGCTCCAGGCCGTGTTTGCGGTGGTGGTAGCGGACGGTCATGCGACGCCCGCAGATCCCGCACATCGTCATGCCCTGCAGCAGGGCGCGCCCTCGCGAGCCGGCCCGTGGGCAGCGGTCCTTGCCATAGGCGGCGGCGTTCGCGGTGAGCTTGGCCTGGTTGGCCTCGTACTTGTCGAAGGAGACGTAGCCGATGTGCAACATCTGCGAGCAGATGAGCTATCGATCGCGGCATGAGCCCCTGTGTCCACGCTCCGGGGGAACGCCTCACAACTCCCATCAGCCCAGGTCAGCGGGCACTTCTCTATATCCGGGGCCATCCGAGCCGATCGTCACGCGATGGATCCAGGGTCAGGGTGGCCGGCTCACTGCCAGAAACACTCGTCGATCACGATCTGCGGATCGGTGTTCCTGCGGGTGAAGTGGTACCGGAGCCACCCTCGGCCGTGATCGAAGTAGATGATGTGCTCGCCACCGGGGCGGGTGGACTGGACGGGTTCGACACTCATTCCGCCTGGGAGGTCGCGGTCGCTGTCGATGCCCCGGAAGTACGGGTCAGCGGCGGTGACGAGTTCGGCACGGGCTTCGTCGACCAAGACACGGGCCTCTTCGGGGAGGGCGTTTCTGTTGTCCTCGGCATTCTTGGTCCAGTCGGCTTGCCAGGGCGGCCCCATGAAATCGTCGGTCACTGGCCGGGCTCTGCCTTCGCTGCCGTGCGGCGAATGCGTCCGGCTTCTTCAATGAGTGACTTGGCGCGGGCGTAGTCAGGTTCCCGGCTGGCCTCGTCCTCCAGGCCGTGCACCTTCGCTTCTAGTTGGGGGTCGCGGGCAAGAGCGAATTCGCCCCACCAGCGGGCCATGAAGGCGGGTACCGGCGCGAGGTCGTAAGCGTCGGCGATGTCGCGGCGCCAGTGTCGATCGAAGTCGACGAGGAGTTGCGGCGCATGCTGGGCGATGGCTGCGCGGAGCGCCTTCGGTGTCCTGTCGGGCATGGGGGGCACGGCCCCAGAATCGAGAGTGGCGGTAGTCATGAACGGCAGTTCCCATGCTCGGCGGTCGGTCAGGCGGCAGTTGGCTTCGTCCGGCCTGGGGCAGTGCCGTCAGGCTCTTCGGTAGATGGTTTCCGATTGTCCTTGGTGACGCTTTGCGTGAACCGGTGTCCGGCCCGGGCGAGGCTGTTGTCACGCAGGGTGTAGATCATGCTGGAGTCCTTGTAGCCCAGCATGCGGGCGAGTCCAGCGACCCGTCCGTACGGGAGCTTTCCGCCGACGGGTGCGGTGACGGCGGCACGAACGTCGTCTTCGAGTTGTCTGCGGAGCTGAGCGAGCTGCTTTTCCGCGCGGATGATCTCGGCGCGGGTATTGCGGACCTTCTGCACGTCGGGGTCCTGATCGTCCTTGTTCTGCTTCGCCGACATGCTCCGCAGCATGGCACTACAGACCACGGTTTGCAACACTGTGGATATCCATACTGTGGTCTCACAGACCACAGTATCGTGACTTGCGCGATCGGCGCGTCGGCGGTGAAGTCCCGCTGCGGGCGAGGTCTTGCGGGTGTCAGTAGCGGTCGGGGTCGTTTTGGAGGAGGTCCAGGACGCGCCTGCCTGCGACGGTCGTCGGGCGGGTATGGCGGTCATCGTGCGAGACGGCGGGTAGCTCCGGTTCGGGTTCGAGGATGATGATGTCGGGGCCGGTGACAGTGCGGCTGGTGTCCGGGCGGCCGCCGTCCTGGCGTTCGTGGTAACGGGAGATCGGCGATTTGACCTTGCGGGTGCTGGCAGGGGTCGCCCGGGCGGGAGCAGTCGGGCCAGGACGCGTTGGCCGATGAGGCCGATGCGGTCCCATAAGACCAAGCATGTTCGGATTCAGGTGGTGCAGGAGTCGACGGGCGTAGACGGTCTCGCCCTCGCTAATCGGGCCGAACACCGCACCGATCAGGGCCCGGGTCCCGGTTTCCCCAAGGGTCATCAGCTCCACCATCGGGTAGCCGCCACGGCTCTGCCGTCCGAACTGGTCCACGTCACGGACGCTGTCGAGGACCTTGATCGAGCCGCAGCCGTCGAAGGAGACCGTCCGGAACGGGTCGAACCGCTCACCGCGTGCCGTCGGCTGGGCCAGCGGCCCGGACAGCACCCCGAACAGGCGGTGCATCGACCCGGTACCGACCCGGCGACGCAGGTCACGCAGGTCACGCAGGTCACGCAGGTCACGCAGAGCCTTCGCGGTCGGCCGGAGCACCTCCAGCCCCGCCAGGCCGGTCAGACCTGCGATCAGCTTGTGCCAGAGCAGCCGGTAGCCGACCTCCGACGGGGCAGGAACAGGCACATCGCGAGCAGCAAGTAGACCCCGACCCGTGAAGGAAGGTCCCGCAACCGACGCTGCGCTGCACGGGTTTCTTCCATCCAAGGGAAACCCGTGGTCACCGGACCATTCCGTATGCCAGGCTCCGGCATATGGAGCCCCACAACGAGCAGGCCGCGGGCGAAGTCCTGCATCAACGCGGATGGCGCAAGGCGTTCACCGTCCATGAGATGGTCGACAAGTGGGCTTGGCTCGTGGGCAAGGTCGAGGACGGTTACAGCGACCTGGTGGACGAATACACCAACGACCTCTATAGCCGGAATTGGCTGCACGAGGCGTGGCCGATCCTCACTGAGCGCGTGATCGTCCTATGGACCCCGCAGATCAAAACCCTCGACGACCGTTTCCGCGTCGCCACCATCTTCGACGACGGCATCTCCTTGTCACAGTTCCACCGGATCAGCGGATTCGACCCCATCGACATGTGGTGGTGGCGGCGCCACCCCCGTCTACTCGTCGACGATCTCGGCCGCTCGCTCCGCTCGGCGGGCGCCACCGATTGGAGGACTGCCTGCCAGTCCTCCACCGACGCATCTGGGACACACATGTCCGGCAGCGACCCCATCAGGTCCGGGACGAAGAAACGGCTCACGTCATCCCACAGCAGATCAGCCACACCACCACCCGGTCCATCCCATGCGCGTCTTCGGTATCGCGGCGGAGACCGCGATGAAGTGCATTGACGCCGCACGCGACGATGGCGCGCTGAAGCGGGCTCGGTCATCCCGGTCGGTAGGAAAGGACAGGATCAGCCCACCCGCCGAGCCGACGGCTGATCCCGAAGCGTGCCGGGAGCCACCAACGCCTTCGGAAGTGTCGCTCGCTTACGGCTGACCAGCGGGGGCCTGAGAGGTCTTCCACACCCCACCAGGTCTTCACTGCTTTGCAGCCATTCAGCTTCAACAACGGCCAACGCGGCAGATGCAGTCCGACAAAGAACATCGATACGTCATCGCCGCACTTTGTCGTGTAGAAGTACTTCTCGGCATCTGTGTAGCTGGCGCCCAGCCCACACTCCAGGCCCATCGTTCCTCCGAGCCACGTCAGAGCCAGCTTGCCGCCAACCGGGATCGATGGGACCAGCACAGGATTGAACCACTGTTCCCCGTTCAAGCCACGTGTGAGCGACGTTCGTTCAGTCTGGGCAACAACGATGTTGGTAGGGGGGCCGGTCCCGACATTGACCAGCCACCACTTCGGCTCCCCAGCACCGCCCTGCCCGCTCTCCCACATGAACTGAAGGACAGGCATGTGAGATCGGCGGCTGGAGGCGTATGAAACACCCAACGAGGCCAGTGAGACAAGAACAGCCAAGATCGAAACCAAGAGTGCCAGCACCGTTGCTCCCCCTGCGCGACAACGTTTCCATCGGACATACCCAGGGAGGCCAGCTGATCAACTGCACCGCCTCCGAGGTCGCCGCGATCGTCGAAGGCACAATGCGGCACGGCACCACCATGGACGTCGAGGCCAACTACACAGACAACCATGGCCAGTCGGAGATCGGGTTCGGCATCACCCCATTGATCCGCTTGATAGGCGGCAGCAGGTCGAAGTTCAGTAGCTGCACGTATGGACGGATCTGGGCCGGGCCCCGCGCACGATCGACGCGTACGCCCGCGGGCTGGCCGAGTACCTGCACGTATGCGAGCGAGTGGCACACGATCGGCCGCCTCCTGCGGCCCCTGGACGACGCCCGCGCGGCGATGCGCTGCCCAGACACCCCGCATCACCGCCGGGCCATCACGGACACCATCGGTCTCATCCTGCTGCGGGCAGCGGAACTGGAGACGGCCTACTGGGCCTGGACACCACAGGAGTGGCTGCGGCTGATCGGCACCACCGTCGATGAGTTCGAAAAGCCCTGGCCCGGCTGGATCGACGTCACCGTCCGCCCCTACCTGGTCGCCGACGGCTACCTGCTGTGCGGCTTCACCGACTTCGACCGCGTGGGCCCCTTCAACCGGCTCGCCCTGACCTGGCGTGTCTTCGGCAGAGAACCCGTCGACCACTCCATCCAATAGGTCACCGACGTCCTCGGCCGGTGTGGCTACCGCATCGGCCGAGGCGAGAACCAGCGGCTGCCTGCGGCAGGACTCGGCGTGGGCACGCTGGCACACCGGCCCCCTGCACGGCATACAGCGGGCCGTCGCCTCGCTCGGCTACTGCGACCCGCCGTCCCTGTCCAAGCAAGGCAGCATGCCAGCGATCCAGGGCACCGCGGAGACCTGGGCGGCGTGAGTCGAGCGCTGGTACGACACCTCCACCCTGGCCTTGAAGGTCCGTCGAGCCTTCCGCGTCATCATGGCCAAGGCTGGGCGGTGGCTCGCCGAGGAGCGTGCACGCGCTGATCGGCCCGAACCCCCGGGTGATCGCCGACGACAGCTGGGCCGAGCTCCTGTGGGCAGGCCTCATCCTGGGCCCGAAGACCTTCCCGCGAAGTCCAGCGGCCCCTGCTACCCGATGGAACTCATCCGCGCGGTCACGTTGACCTGGTTGTTCAGCGGCCAGCACAGCGATGAGATCGCCCGACCTTGAAGGGCCCGGCGCGTCGGCGCGGTCGCGTGCCCGCCGTGCAGGACCGAGCCGCTGGCGTCGAATCCGCGAGTGCTCGGGGTGGACGACATCGCGTTCAAACGCTCGCGCGTGTATGGCAGCATCCTGGTCGACTGCGAGACCGGAGCCCCCGTCGACCTGCTGGAAGGCCGGGAGGCCGACGCCTTCGCCCGCCGGCTCGCCCAGCGCGAGAGCATCGAGGCGATCTGCCGCGACCGCCTGGGCGCACGGGACGCGCCAGGCGATCGTGATGACGTGGACGGTGCAGTTACGGGCGGCCGGGGCCAAGGTCGGTAAGGCAAGCCGAGGTGACGTAACCGCCGGTGGCAAGTCGTGCCCAGTGCTTCCAGGTCCGGTGACATGCGGTGTGCGTGCCGCCGCTAACCTCGCCGGTCACGCAGAAGTGGGATCCCATGGCCTTCTCACCCGACTTGCCGTAGTTGGTTCCCGGGCCCTGCCGCACCGTCAGCTTCTCGGTGGCGGTCACAACGTCACCGGCGCAGGCACGGGACTGTCGGGCCGCGTCCCACGGTGTCACCACCGGGATGTGGCCCTCGTCGAGTGGTGCCGTCACCGGCATGACTTCATCCAGCGGGGCTATCGGTGGGTGGCCCTCGGCTGCCGCGGATGATACGACACCGCCTGCTGCGATGGCGACGGCCGTACCGATGGAGCACAGAAGTGTCTTTGCGCGCGTCATGGTCGCCCTTCCTTTGGCATGGCAGCATGACTCGGCGTCACGTGTGATGCGCCGATGGTGCATACCCGGGTCAGCCTCAGACTGACAGGCGATCGTCGCGGGTGTCGTCAGCAATCAGTCCACACCTGCTTGGCGTTGCGTCTACTCGGCTGTCGGGCGGATGTGGCGGCGGTAGTCGCTGGGCGGCATGTCGTAGGCGGCGCGGAAGGCGCGGGTGAAGTCGGAGGCCCGGGGGAAGCCCCAGCGGGCGGCGATGGCGTGGATGGGAATGGTGCGCAGGCCGGGCTCTGAGAGGTCACGGCGGGCGCGTTCCAGACGCTGGCGGCGGATCGATGCCGCGACCGTCTCTTCTTCGTCCTGGAAGAGGCGATGCAGGTAGCTGGTGGAGATGTGGTGTGCTGCGGCGACGGTGCGCGGGGTCAGATGCGGGTCGTGCAAGTGCTGCTGGATGAAGGCACAGATGCGTAAGACGAGGGTCTGCCGGTGGGTTTCCGGGGGGAGGGAGCTGCCGACATCGAGGGCGTGGGCGAACAGCGCGCAGAGGAGATCGACCGCCACGGTTCCCAGTCGAGGTCCGTCGTCGGGCCGGTAGGAGTCGGAGTCCCGGGACACCTGGGTGAGGAACTGGGCGAGCAGCGCCCCGATACCCTCACGCGCCGATAATCGCCGCATGATCAGTGAGTCGATCGCGTTCTCCGGCAGTGGCAGCAGCTTCCGGGGGATGAAGAGCCCTGCTCCCAGGATCGTGTTCTCGCCGTGGCTGGTGATCGCCCGCATGCGGTGGGGCCGTGAGGTGTCGTGGAGAACCAGTTCGTACCGTTCGTATTCGGCCTCGTGATCGGAGCTGGTGAGCCCCATCGTCCCCCGCAGAGGGAGCGAGAGATGGTAGAGCTCGGGGTCGGACTGCTGGATCAGCTTCTGCGTTCGCCGCAGTGTCATCGGTGAGTGCTCCATAGTCCACAGCTGTACGGCCCCCAACGCCAGGATGCGCTGCGACACCGTGGTGTCCGCTGTGCGGTCACCTTCGTCGACGTCGACGTCCATCGGCACGTACGTCTGGGAGATGTGCTCGCGCCAGCAGGAGAACCTGTCAGGCGCGAGCACATCCCGTGTACAGAAAGCCGTCTCGATCAGCATTTCTCTCCCCGAGAGTTCTTGATCAGCATGCTTCGCATCGCTGGCTGTATACAAGACCACACCTGGTGCAGATGCACACAAGGGGAATTCCCTGGCGGGAAGGGGACCACACTGGGGAGTGGTGGGTCCACGTCTCGGCTGGCCGTGTCGCGGGCTCGTACGCCCGGCGGTCAGATGGCGACTCCAGCCGGGGAAACCGGTTCCCCTCCCCGCGCGCCGAGCGGGTGACCCAGGCACCTCGCCGCCGCTGGACACGACTTCGCGTGTATGAACATCCGATCCCCCCGCGGATACGCGAGCGGGCCCGGACCGATTGCGATCGGTCCGGGCCCAACGGGCTGTTCGGGGCCTGTCCGCGATCTCACCGAGTCGCCGGCCGCCGGGGAGCCCTGCGAGTTACTGACCGCAGACGTTCCGGAAGGCGGTGATGTGTCACCGGCCGACGGGCCGTCAGAAGTTGTACGGCTTCTTGGTGTTCCAGTTCAGCACGTCGGCCTCGTTCCAGCTGAACTGCGGCTTCTGGCCCGTGGTGTCGACGGAGTAGAAGGGGCCGTTGTGACCGTCCGCGCCGCGCAGCGCGATGGCGAAGGAGTGCGCCGTGTGGTTCTTCGAGCCGTAGTCGAAGAGGTTCACCGCGCTGTACGCCTTGCCTTTGGGCAGGAGCGTGATGTGCTTGTCGCCGCCCGGGTTGTCCTTCTTCGAGTGCGGCAGTGTGGCGCCGTCGACGTCCTCGCCGAGCTTCACGGCCGGGTACGAGGTGACCCAGCACGGCCTGGTGTCCTCGTTCGACGCGGTGATCAGCAGGTGGTCGCCCTGCTGACCGGCGAACCGGTGCTCCGCGGTGACCAGCAACTCGTCTCCGCGGCACTGCCGGGCGCCGGCCGCTGTGCCCTTGGTCGCGACCTCGTCCGTCCCGCCCGACGCGGTCGCCGAGCGCGCCCCCTCCCCGGTGTCACCTCCGCTGCCGGCCTGCTCCGCGTTGCCCTTGCCGTCCCCGCTGGACACGGAGCGGCTCTGCGCGGTACCAGCGGCGTGGTCGCCGCCCGCCGCCTTCGAGCCGTCGCCGTCGCCGGCGCAGGCGGTCAGGCCCAGCGCCAGCGCGGCGGTGACGGCGGCCAGGGCGGCGGCACGGGCGGTACGGCGGGCACGGTGCGTAGTCATGATGAAAGCTCCCCCATGGTCTGTCAGGACGCGGCACCCCCCTGCTCCCGCAGGGCGGCCGGCCGCATCCGCTGTTTCGCTGCACCCCATGAGATGACGCCGGGGCGGGCGTTGTTCCCCCGGATCTGTTCGCATTCGGTAACAAGACAACTGAGCGCAGGCACACCGGTGTTCACGCCCAGCCCGACAGCGGTGCAGCACCTCCCCGGCTGCCGCCGCACAGAGGAGGCACTTGAGGAACCGGCTCGTGAACCGGACAGACTCTGAACTGCGGCGTTACATCCTGCAGCACCCCGCAGTCCCCTGCACGCGACAGGTCGGGCACACCGGCAAGCACGTCGCCGCACGGCTCAGGCAGAACAGCCGCACGCCGCGGCGGTTCCTTCTCGTCGTCGGTGTCACCGGCGGCCTCGCCCGCCGCCGCATCGGCACCGCCGCCCTGAGCCGCCTGCTGAGTGTCCGACCGGGAACTACCGGAGCCGGAGCCGGAATCGGAACCGCCGCCGCAAGCGGCCGGGGCGACCACGAGCGCGGTGGCGGCGGCTCGGCCTGCATCCGGCCCGGGCTGCCCAGCTCCATCGACCGCATGTGGCCGACCCCATGGCCCTGCATCTACTACTCAGTCAACTCCTTTGCCGGGCAATATCGTTGCATGTCAAGTCTCAGGGAGATGGCAGGGCATTACGCCACGGCGGCGGGCCCGGTGGTAGCGGTGGACACCGACGACATTGCGGTGTCGGACCGCTTCGGCTGGTGGAACGACATGGTCGGCCACGAGGTCATGCCGGTGTCGATCCGGAGTCCGCACGCAAACCGCTTCCGGGGCTGCGTAGAGGCTGTCGGGCTCCCGCACAGTCAGGTCGCGGCCTTCGACTTCTCCCCGATGACCGCCCAGCGCTCCCCCGCCCACATCCGCCGTGGGGACCCCGAGGACTACTTCGTGCTGCTGGTTCGGGAGAGCGCGGTCCGCCTGGAGCAGGCCCGCGGCGTCGCGTGCCTTGGTCCCGGCGACATGGCCCTGTTCTCCTCCTCGCAGCCGCTGACCTGCGACTTCCTGGACAATGGCGGTACCGTCCGCCTGACCCTCCTGCGCCTCCCCCTCGCTCTCCTCCCCCTGGCAGACGGCCGCGCCGACCGCCTGCTGGCCGAGCCGTTGCCCAGCAAGTCCGGCTCCGGCGCGCTGCTGGGCCCATATCTGACCTCCCTGCCGGAGGTCGCCCGTGCCGTGGGCCCTGCCGAGCTTGCCCGGCTCGGCGCCATCGGGGTGGACCTGGCCGTGTCCCTTCTCTCGGCTCGGTTCGGCGACCAGGACTCGCTGCCCGCTGAGACCCGCAGAACGGCACTTCTCGCCCGGATCAGCGCCTTCATCGACCACCACCTCGCCGACCCGTTGCTGGACCCGGCGGCCATTGCCTCCCACCACCACATTTCGGTACGCACCCTCCACCAGCTCTTCCAGAGGGAGCCGGAGTCCGTCGCCGTCACCATTCGGCGCCGCCGCCTGGAGCGTTGCCACGCCGATCTGACCGAGCCCCGCCTGCATCACCGCACGATCGGCGAGACCGCCCTGCGCTGGGGCTTCCGCCATCCCGCGGACTTCAGCCGGGCCTTCCGCAGGGCGTACGGGGTCTCGCCGAGCGAGGTCCGGGCCACCGTGCGCTGAATGCGTAGGATGTCTGCGCCCTCGGCCAAAGACCAGGCTGCCCGGCGCAGGTGACAGTGGGGCTGCAGCATCCCAGTGACTTCGGGAGCGGGCCATGCGGGGGAACACGGGGCTCCGGCACCGATCGGGACTCAGCTCGTCTTCTTCCGCCGCAGTTGTCAATCACCCATGACAGAAGGAGTGTGCTGCCAGGGCGGCACATCATCGGAACGTCATGGCGTGCACGAGCGTTTGGAGGCACCCCCATGAGCACCAAAGGAACAAGGGTGAGGAAGCAGAGGATTGCCGCAGCGCTGTCCGGGCTTGCCATCGCGTTCGGAGGAGTAGCCGTTTCGGCTCCTGCGGCCGTAGCCATGCCCAACGCAGCGGCCTCGGCGTCGCGGACGTACGACGTGGGCGTGTACCTCGCCCCGGAATGTCTAGTGCGCGGCCAGTATTACGTGGCCTACTACTCGTCGCAGGGCTACAGAGTTCATTACCAGTGCCTTTTCGTGGGAGGAACCTATCCTCTCCATCAGTTCCTCCTGCGCGTGACCCTCACCATCTGAGCTGTGTCTGAGCCGGGAGGGCGTTAAGTCCGTTTCTGGTAGCGGCCTGTCCGGGTTGGGTGAGGAAGCCTTGTCGGGTGAGGCGTCCGAGGCGGCTTCGGGTGACATTCATAGCCGGTCGTCGGTGGACATGCCGAGGAGTTCGTGATGCGGACTCGGTGTCGGGGTCCGCGGGGGGCGGTGACGGCGGGCCGGCGTTCCGCGCGGGTGTGGGAGACCTCCACCCGCAGCCGCCCGCCGTCCGCCTCGGCGGCCAGCCGGACGTGGAAGTCCCGTCCGGGACGCGTTCGTGCTGGACGGCGTCGGCACACATCTCGGCGGTGATGAGGATCAGCTTCTCGTCGACGTCGCTCAGTGCGGACCTACGGGGGGGACGGGCATGACGACGACCGGGTCACCGGACGAGAGACCGGGGTCGCAGCCGGGCGGTGCCGACCGCGCCCGCGCAGCGCCGCCCCCACAACAGGCCGGGCAGAATGGGGACTCGGACGGCGGCCCGCGAGCCGTGGCCGCGCAGCCCCCGCGACAGAACGACGCCGACGAGGGCAGCGGACCTCGTGAGAGCTTCGCATCGATCGTCGCCGAAACACTCGGCCTGGCGCCCGGCTCCTCACGGCGGCGACGAGCGGTGGCCTTGCTGGTGATGCTGTCGATCGCTTTCGTGGCCGTCTTCCGGGACACGCTGACCGGCTACCTCATGGTCAAACCCAGTGTGGCCAGGGAGAACGACTCCAACGCGGAGTACGACGCCAACAAGGTGCCATTCACGGTGTCCGTGCGGCCCGAGGAGGTCGAGCCCGAGACATGGGCGATGGTTCTCGACCGGGCACTCACCCCCGACGAGACGCGGAAGCTGATGGCCGGCGGCGACCGCTCTGCCGCCTTCTCGTACCTGAAGAAACTGGGCGGTCACCCGCTCGCGCACGAGGCCACAGTCCCGTTCAGCGGACTCCGGCATTGATCGTAGGGAGCCATCACGACCGGTCATTGAAGCCAGATCATCTTGCTCAGGTCGGGACGCACAGCACGGCCAGGAGGACGAAAGCCACGGCTCTACCGACTATGTGATGCACTTCAACGGCTCCGGCCTCTCGCACAGCCTCCATGGCCCGGCAATGAAAACCCACTCCTGCCGGGCATCCATGGGGACGGAGTCGGTGCGTATGCGCAGGGGCTTGCCGTTGCCGTCCTTCAGCTGAACCGCCCTGCTCCGGAAGCTCCACGATGGTGTGCCCGGTACTCTTCCGGCAGGTGACGTCGGTGACCTGCCAGCCGTTGATGACCACCGAGGTGGACCGGGTGCTCGTCACATTCATCTGGAACACGTCGGTGAGCCTCCCGATGGTGCTCGACGCCAGCCGCTCCTTGTACCGCTCGGGGGCGTGCTCCAACTTTCCGAGCTGAGGCCACGGCTCGATGCGAGTGCCTGAACGGGGCCCACGGCAGCTGCGAGAGAAGCAAAGCAGCGTTGTCATCGCCTCAGACGAAACCCACTTTTGCGCGTGTCGCCGTCCGGATGATGAGCTGGCACAGTGACCAACCACGATGAAGCGGAGGCCGTCCGACCCCTGACCCTGGCTTGGGTGGGACGGCACCTGGAGGTCGGCGAACGGATCGTCAGAGCCGAGGTGCTGCACGGCGGCATCACTGCCGAAATACGGAGGCTGACCATCGGCACGCGGGACGGGGGCACCCGTGACCTGGTGCTGCGGACCTTCGTCAACGTGGAGCACGCCGAGGACTGGTTGAACAGGGAGGCCGGTGCCCTGACCCTGCTCGCAGGGACCGGCGTGCCGGTTCCTGAACTGGTCGCGGTTGATCCGACCACCGCGCATTGCGAGTACCCGTCGCTGCTGATGACACACCTGGCGGGCCGGACGGTCCTCGACGATGAGGGATTGGAGAAGCGCGTTCCTCTGCTGGCCCATCAACTCGTGGCGATCCACGCGTTGCGACCCGCCGAGCGACCCCCAGAGTATGTGGCGTTGACGACCGCGGACACCGTCGTGGTTCCGAAGGGCGCCGACGCGGCGGCTTGGGCCGCGGCGATCGACGTGACCCGCAGACCCGCGCCGCCCTATGAAGGGCGATTCCTGCACCGGGACTTCCAACCCGGCAACGTGCTGTTCGACGTGCCGCCCCCAAGGCCGGCAGGTGCCCGGATCACGGGGGTCGTCGACTGGGCAGCTACCTCCTGGGGCCCGGCGGATCTCGATGTGGCGCACTGTTCCACCAATCTCGCGCTGCTGCACGGCCCGGCGTGGGGTCTGCGGTTCGCCGAGGCGTATGAGGAGGCCGGCGGGGTGCTGGCCGCGGCCGCGAGCGAGCGGCTGTACTGGCGGATGCGGGACGGGCTGGCGTGCTCAGAAGAAGTGCAGCAGGTGGCGCAGCCCTGGCGTGAGGCAGGGAGGACAGAGCTGACGACGCGGGCCGTGGAGGAACGGCTGAATGCCTATGTCACCGACCTGATGGACGCGCTGGGCTGAGCCAGAGCAGCCCAGGGTGCGGGCACGGCGGCGAGAGCGCCGGACCCGGCTGCCACGTCCGGGAGCGAAGCCGATCGCACACCCGCACCGGGGCCCACGGCACCCCCGAGTACGGGCCGGCTCCCGGCCGACAGCTCTGCGACACTTCCGAATCGAACCGCGTTGACGATCTCCCCCACGTGGTGCACCCGCGGTTCCGCCCCCACCTCACACCATCAGGCGACCACAGGACCACTCAAGAAGAAACTCACGAACCACCCGCTAAGAGCTGTTTGCGGTAGCCGGTTGGGCTCGATCCGGTGTGCAGGCGGAAGCGGGTCGAAAAATAGAGGGGGTCTGGGTACCCAACCTGGGCCGCCACCGAGGCCACGGACCGGCTGGTGAGTTCCAAGAGGCGGGCTGCGGCGTCCAGTCGGCGGCGCTCGACGAACTGCTGCGGGCTGACCTCGAGCTGCGCGCGGAACAGGTGCGAGAACCGGGACACTGAGAGATTGACCGCCCGCGCCAGCCGGGCCACGTCCAGCTTGGCGGTCAGATCCTGGTCGATCAGCTCGATGACGCGAAGCAGCCGATCGTCGATCTGGACTCTCTTCGGGTTCTGCGTGTCGCACCAGAGCAGCGCGGCCTCCAGCGCGTTGGCACTGAGCTGCTCAGCCTGCCGCAGCACGCTCCGCTGGTGGCGTACGGCCTCCCGCAGATGGCCTGCGATCCGCTCGAAGGACGGGCCGGCGGGATGGAGTTGAACGATGCCGGGAGCTGCTTCCGGCCAGTCGAGCAGCGCCAGCCAGTCGGGTTTGGGACGCACATGCGCGTACAGGAAGTGCCAGCGGTCGCCGACCGTGGCGTAGTCGTGCGGGGTCCCCGGCCGGATCAGCGTGACACTGCCGGGCCTGGCCGACACGTGCCCGACTCGTCCCCGGCCGTCGAGCGTCTGGACCAGCAGCCAGTCCGTCGTGCCGCGGCGCCGATACGTCACGTATTCAGGCCCTTCGTCGAACTCGCCGGTGACGAGCCGCCGAACCACCGGGTGGGGCGACTCAGCAGGATGTCGAAGGTTCATAGCGCAATAGGCTATCGCTGCACGGGGCCCTCAGACGGATCCTGGAGTCATGACGCAGACAGTCGTAGACATCTATCAGCGGGACGGCATCGTCCAGGTCCCCCAACTGCTAGAGCCCGCCGAGGTCGAGCGGATCAAGACGGTGTTCATGGAGCAGGTCGCGGTCGACCGCTCGCTCGCGATCGACGACGGCGTACCCGACGACGACCCGCTGGCGAGGTTCCCGCGGTTCGTGCACCCGCACCGACGGACCGACATCGAGGCAGGAAAGATCTCGCTGGAGCTGATGCTCGACAGCCGGATCCTCGATGTCGTCCAGGTGTTGATCGGGCCCGCGCTGGGTGCCCAGTCGATGTTCTACTTCAAGCCGCCGGGCGCCCGCGGCCAGGCGCTGCACCAGGACAACACGTCCCTGCGCGCCGACCCCGAGACCTGCCTCGCCGCCTGGATCGCGATCGACGATGTCGACGCGACGAACGGTGGGCTCGCCGTCGTCCCCGGCTCACACAAGACCGAGTTGCTCTGCCCGGAGCCGGCGAACCTGACCGAGTCCTTCACCAGCGTCGAGGTCCCTGTGCCGGAGGGGCTGAGCCGGGTGCAGACCAAGATGCGGGCCGGGGACGTGCTGTTCTTCCACGGCAGTGTCATCCACGGCTCCCGCCCGAACAGTACACAGGACCGCTTCCGGCGGGCACTGATCTTCCATTACATCCCGGAGGACAGCGTCGAGATCGCGGCCTTCTACAACCCGCTCGTCCGGCCGGACCGCCGGGAAACGGTCCTCCCGGAGGCCATCGGCGGCGGCCCCTGCGGCGGCTACGCCGAGATGGAGCGGAGCCGTAAGTGACCAGTTCGAGTGTCGTGTAAGCCTTGGCTGGTCTTGCGGCCGAGATACCCGGCGGTGGCCAGGTGTACGACCTGCGACATCCGCGACGAACACGGTCTGCCGTCTGCCCTCCGCTTGACGCCCCATCAGTGGTGACAAATCTTCGCCTACCGGCTGATCAACCGTGATGTCCCGCAAGTAGTCGTACGGGGGCACCGATGGTGGCGGTTCCTGCAGCCGGTGGGCATTCCTCGGGACCGAGCAAGCCGGGCAGAGGCCAGGGATTTCAGCCGCTGGATCCGACCCGATGGCCAAACCAAGGCGAGCGAAGTCTTCGGCTCAGCGGCCGTACAGGCGGCCGCGCGCCGAAACCCGTGCTGGGACAGCCGTCGGTCGGGCCCGGGCTGGGCTCCGACCACCGTCGCACACGGTGAGACGGTTCTACGACGCTTCTATGGCAGCCACCGTGACGCGGGCACCGGACCGTTACTCAAACCGTTCCCGCTGGATCTGTCCCGTCGTTCCAGCTGGGCGCACGCGCAACACAATCCGATGGACGGCTGGAAGCCGGAGCGGATGGGGCGCTACCGCCCCAGCATTCCGCGGCGGATCCCACGCTCGATTCCCGACGAATGGTTCAACACTGATCAGCGTGGTGCGCAAGGGCACGCGGGTGGTGTAGCAAGTTCTGAGGGATATCGAGGATCTGCGAGGAACCCGCGGGTACTCCTTGCCGGGTGGACCTGCTCACTGCATGGTGGACCCCTCGTGATCACGTTCGGTGCCCAGCCCGATGCCCAATTCGTCGATCATGACGGAGAAGCCTGTGACGAGCGACTGGTTGGCGGCAATACCGACTGCGGCCACGCGCAGGCCGTCGTAGTGGTCTGCGGCTCGGCCGAGCGGGTCGTCGGTGAGTCGCAGATGCCGACGGAAGAGGTCTTTGACCAGTATGGCGTCGCCGCCGCATCGTGTGTTCCGGCCAGCAGACGGCCCGTGAATGCCTCGTCCAGTACGCCGCGGCGCATCCAGGCCCGGTGGATGTAGGCGTTGCGGTCCTGACCCGCGTACCACTGTGCGTTGCGGAGCTTCACACACGGCTCTTTTCATTAGTCGGTATGTCGGTCTACAGTTTGGAACACGATGGAGCATACGCAGACGTTCGACGGATCAGCAGACCCTACGGATGAGAAGAACGCCGACCGCGGCGACACTCACCGCTTGGTGGGGTCCGACCGGGTGCTGGCTGTACTGAAGGAACTCGCCCGTCACCCCGACGGCGTGGGACTTGAGGAGATGACTCAGGCGATCGGGGCGCCGAAGCCGACGGTGCACCGGGCGCTCGGGGCCCTGCGCCGGGCCGGCCTCGCCGACCAGGACGGACGCGGCCGTTATCTGCTGGGCGACGAGTTCATTCGTATGGCGTTCGCCCACCACGAGGCCCGCCCGGAACACGTACGCATCAGCCCTCTGCTGGACGCTCTGGCCACCCGGTTCGGCGAAACCGCTCACTACGCAGTCCTCGACGGCCGCGAGGTCGTCTATCGCGCCAAGGTCGACCCTGCCAGCGGCGCGGTGCGGCTCACCTCCACCGTCGGCGGCCGCAACCCGGCACACTCCACTGCCGTCGGCAAGCTGCTGCTCGCGCACCGGCTGCCCACCCTGGAGACGGTCCGGGACTGGGCGGGGGCCGACCCGCTCCCCCGCCGCACAGCACAGACCCGGTGCACAGCCGAAGACCTGCACCAGGAACTCGAACTCACCCGGGAACGCGGGTACGCCGTCGACGACCAGGAGAACGAAAGGGGCGTCAACTGCGTCGCGTTGCCCCTCTACACGGCAGCACCGCACCTTCCCACGGGCGCGATCAGCGTGAGCGCCGTGGCCTACCGCACCCCGCTCAGCACCCTGACGGATGCCGTCGAGGAGATCCGGGGTCTGCTGGGCGTCCTGGGAGCGCCTCGCCCGTGACCCACGCCGTTGCGGTCACCGCGGCGGCCGAACTCCCGCCACCTGTTCGCTCGGTCCGATCCGACCCGCCACCACCCTGGAGAACTGTCCCGTGTACCTCATGCGTATCGGCGCCCCTGGCGCCGAGAAGCCCGTCGCCCGTATCGACGCCGACAGCTACATCGACCTGTCCGACGTGGTCACCGACTTCGACGAGGCATTCTTCGGCTCCGGCGGCATCGACCGCCTCCGTCCCGTCGTGGCCCAGCGCGCCGCCACCGGTCAGGTGTCCCGCTTCGCCGGAGAGCGGATCGGCGCACCGATCGCCAGGCCGCACCAGATCCTGTGCATCGGCCTGAACTACCGTGACCACGCGGCCGAGACCGGGCAGGCCGTGCCCGACGAGCCGATCCTGTTCACCAAGTCGCCCAACACCCTGATCGGCCCGGACGACGACGTACGCATCCCCCGCGGCTCCACCAAGCCGGACTGGGAAGTGGAGCTGGGCATCGTCATCGGCAGGCGCACCAGCTATCTGGACTCCATGGACGAGGCCCGCGACGCCATCGCCGGCTATCTGGTCGTCAACGACGTCAGCGAGCGCGCCTTCCAGATGGAGCGCGGCGGGCAGTGGGCCAAGGGCAAGTCCGCCGAGACCTTCAATCCCGCCGGTCCCTGGCTCGCCACCCCCGACGAGATCGACGACATCCTCGCCCTGGACATGTGGCTGGACATCAACGGTGTACGCCGCCAGAACGGCAGCACCAAGACGATGATCTTCGACCCGTACTTCATCGTGCACCACCTCAGCCAGTTCCTCGTCCTCGAACCGGGCGACCTGATCAACACCGGGACCCCGCCCGGCGTCGGCATGGGCTGCAACCCGCCGGTATGGCTGCAGCCCGGCGATGTCATGGAACTGGGCATTCAGCAGCTCGGCAGCCAGCGGCAGCACGTACTCGGACCACGGTGAACCACGCACGCATGCGCGCGTTCGTCCTGACGGCACCCGGCACCCACCATCAGGGCATATGCCGAAAGCCGGACCCGGCCCGAAAAGATCCACGTCAATCCGCGATTGTCCTGACCTAGGAGCATGCTGTGACTGAATTCGACGGCCTCGCCGCACTCGTGACGGGTGGGAGCAGCGGAATCGGAGCCGCCACCGCCACCCTCCTGCGCGACAAGGGCGCACAGGTCGCGGTCCTGGATCTGCGTACCGAGGGAGCTCCCGCCGGCGTGACGGCCCTTCGCTGCGACATCACCGACCGACACGCGGTCGATACCGCCGTCGCCCAGGTCGCGGATCGCTTCGGGGGTCTCGACGTCCTGGTCAACAACGCCGGCATCGGCGCGGTGGGTGCCATTGACGCCAACGACGACACCCAGTGGGCCCGCGTCCTCGATGTGAACGTCACCGGCATCGCCCGGACGACGACAGCCTCGCTGCCGCACCTGCGGCGCTCACCGCACGCGGTGGTGATCAACCTCTGCTCGGCCGCCGCGTTCATCGGCATACCTCAAAGAGCGCTCTACAGCGCCAGCAAGGGCGCGGTCCATGCGCTCACTCTCGCCATGGCCGCCGACCACGCCGCAGACGGGATCCGCGTCAACGCCGTGGCCCCCGGCACCGCCGACACTCCCTGGGTCGCGCGCCTGCTCGACAACGCGGAGGACCCGGAGGCGACAGCCGAGGCGCTCCGGGCACGGCAGCCGTTGGGCCGCCTGGTGACCGCCGAGGAGGTAGCGCACGCCGTCGTCTCGCTCGCTTCTCCGCACGCGGGATCCACCACCGGCACGATCCACCGTGTCGACGGGGGCATGACCAACATTCGCCTGTGACCAGCCGAATCGCGCATCTGGGGTAGGAGCCCGGGTCCAGTTCGGCGCGGACGCGCAGTCCGATGCGAGTGGTCGTCGCGGCGATGGTCTGCACGACGACCTCGTGGCTGGTGAGGGGCCGACCGCGCCAGTTCATGGTGATCGCGGAGAAGACCACCCCAACGGACCCTCGCCCGACTCCAGTTCGGCCACACCTCGCGAGACCGTGCCCGGCGCATCACACTAGTTGAAGACCGTCGCCGTGAACTGTGGATTCGCGATCCGCATGCCACCGTCGAGGACGACCGATGAGCCGGTCATCCACGACGCCTCCGCCGAAGCAAGGAATGTGACCAGGTTGGCGACGTCGGCCGGCGTTCCCACCCGCCGAAGCGGAAAGATCTCTCGGAGCCGCTCAAGCATCGACGGATCGCGTTCGAGCCTGGCCAGCCACGCCGGAGTCGCGATCGTCCCCAGGACCACGGAGTTCGCCCGAATGCCGTCGATCCCGTGGCGGGCGGCGACCGAACGGATCAGGGCTTCCAGTCCCGCTTTGGCCGCCGAGTACGCCGGCGAGCCGTAGTCCTCGTGGGCGTTCACGGATGAGATCGCAACCAGTACGCCGGAGCGCCGGGGTCGCATCGCCGTCACCGCCGCGCCGAACAGGCCGAAGTTCGCGGACAGGTTGATCGCCACGTCCTCCTGCAATGTTTCTTCGGCCACGCAGTCGATGTCCCCGTCCGTTGCCCGGCCGGCGTTGGCGACCACGACATCCACGCGTCCATGAGTCGCCAGTGCGGCATCGATGATGTGCCGGCCGGCACCGGGCGCGGCGAGGTCGGCACGGATCTCGGTCACACGATCGGAAGCGCCGCTACCGACAGGAAACTCCCGATCGGAAGCCACTACATGTGCCCCCTCCTCGACGAACCGCGAAACGATGATCGAGCCGATTCCCCCGGCCGCACCGGTCACGACCACTACTTGGTCGGCAAACCGCATCTTTGTTGATCCTTCCAGTTCTATGTTCTGGCGAGTCCGCGAATCAGGCTTCCCGACCGCCTGTCCAGGTGAAGCACCCCGTCGTCGATGACCGATTCGCCGTCGACGACGACATGGACGATTCCGGCCGCGGGCCGGGTGGTGTCGCGGTATGTCGCGAGATCGGTGACGGTCAATGGGTCGAGCACCACGATGTCGGCGTCGCAGCCGACCTGCAGACGTCCTTTCCGTCTCATCGCGGGGACGGATGCCTCAAGCAGTCGGGCAGGCAGGATCGTCGCCCGTTCGAGGACCGTCATGAGATCAGTGCCGCCGCGGCGATGGAGCAATCGGATCGCCTTGGCGAAGGTGCCCGCGGTACGCGGATGCGTCATGTGGTCGGCGCGGGGGGGCCAGGTTTCCTCCGTGCCCGGTTGCGTGCCGGTCAGCGGCATGGCGTCGCTGGCGATCAATCCGGCGGGAAAGCTCACTGCGGCGAGCAGTTGCCCCATGTCGTCAGGGACATCCTCGTGCAGGCTGCCGACCAGAACCAGCCCACCCGGATCGGCACGCCGGATGCGATCGAGCTGCTCAGAATCCCCTATTCGTTCTCCCGTGGCGGCATAGGTGAGATCCGTGACGTGTAGGCCCCTGCGGGATGGATCGGAGGTCGCGTGCGTGCCGGCATGGCGTTGGAGGTCCTCGAATTCGCCCCTGGGCGCGACGCCGGACCGCACCTGCATCCGCGCCACGGCCCAGGAAGCCGAGTAGCCGAAGTGCGCGCTGCGGCCTTCGGCGGCCGCCTTCCGCGCTGCCGCTGACACTGGCAATGAGTACACGTCCGCCGGCGAAGACCGTGGTGCTGAGCAAGGTTCTCTCCAAGATGTGAGGTGCATCGTCAGGGCGGCGACCATCGGCCGTCGGACCTCACCTCAGTCATCCGCGCTCCTGCCCGCGCTCCTGCCCGACGATGCGACGCAGCCACGGTTCCACCGCCGCCTTCGCCGCACGGGACAGCGCGGCTCGGGGCGCGGAGGACACGAAGCCGTGGTACCCGCCCGGCCACACGTGCAGTTCGGCCGATCCCCCGGCGTCCCAGATTCGTGAGGCGTAGGCCACCGCCTCGTCGCGAAACGTCTCCGCCGAGCCGACGTCGATGAACGCCGGCGGCAGGCCCGACAGGTCGTCCGCACGAGCGGGCGCAGCGTAGGGCGATACATCGGCTCCGCCTCGTGCGGCCCCGAGCAAGGCTGTCCAGCCAACCTGGTTCGCCGACCGGTCCCACACGCCGAGCCCGTCCATCTGCCGAGCCGAGCGGGTGTCGTTGCGGTCGTCGAGCATGGGCCAGTGCAGAAGTTGACCAGCCGGCTTCGGACCGTCGAGGTCCCGGGCCAGCAAGGCGACCGCAGCGGCGAGCCCACCGCCTGCGCTGCCGCCGGCGACGACCACACGCTCCGGGTCGATTCCCAGTTCGTCGGCGTGCTCAACGGTCCACGCCAGGCCCGCATAGCAGTCGTCGACCGGCCCGGGATGCGGATGCTCCGGAGCCAGCCGGTATTCCACCGAAACGAGCGCCAACCCGAGCTCGGCAGCGACGTCGAGCGCCAATGGAGCGAGGCTTCGCGATCGGCTGGTGCCGGCCAGCATGCCGCCGCCGTGGATGAAGTAGATCGCGGGCACAGGCGCGGTGGCCGCCGTTGGCAAGCAGATGAGCAACGAGATGTCGTCCCCGTCTGCCGGACCGGGCACTACCCGTTCGGATACGGCAAACGTCCCGTCGACGCTCAGTTCCTCGTCGGTCAGGTCGGCAACACCGGCCATGGCCTTACGGTGCCACATCAGCGGATTGCTGACCGCAAGGGCTGACTTGGCTCCAGCAGCGGCCTCCAGCACCGTCGCCAGCTCCGGATCGAACGGGACCGGCGGCCCGATGCCGGGCTCGTTGAATGTCGCAGCGGCCTGTCTTATGTCTGACCGCACGGGGAATCCTTCCGTCCAGCGGTGTAGGTGAGTCAGGTCAGGGTGTTGTCAGCACGACGTCGGCGCAGTTGGCCTCGGCGACCAACGCCGCATCGGCGAAGATGCCGATTCCCACGCGCAGGTCAGGTCCCATGGGTACCGTGACGCTGCCCATCTTCGTCCAGGCGCCGCCCTGCCCCAGATAGGCGGTGAACACGTCGCCCTGCTTTGCCAGTCGTAGCTCGACCGGGAACGCGGCGGACGGGAAGGCCATGTACCAGGAGTTCGGATTGTCGGCATTGCGGTACTGCACGACGAGGCTGCCGCCTTGCTGGGTACGCCAGTTGACCTCGTTGGCCGAGTCCGAGTCTCCGTCGCGGACAAGCAGTCCGAAGCCCGCGTACTGGCCTGCCGTGCCGCTCTGGAACGTGGCGGTGACGGTGACATCGGTGGTTCCGGAGATGTCCTGGTGCAGGAAGGTGCAGTCGTCGGTGTTGTTCCAGATGTTGGCGCCGTCGCCGGCGACCCACCACACACCGTTCTGACAGGTCGCGGCCCCCTGAGTGGGAACGGTTCCGCCGTGCACCGTGTGCCCGAGGTTCGTCACGCTCCATCCCTCGGGTATGTTCGCTTGAGCGGGGGCGACGATGATCCCCCAGCCGGCGTCGGCGCTGATCCCGTCCTGGACAGCGGTTGCGGTGATGACCGCGACGCCCTTCGCCACGGGCGTCACGGTGCCGGCCTGGTCCACGGTGGCAACGGTCGGATCCGACGTGCTGAACTGCAGGTCCTGCGGCGCGATGTCGGCCGGGTCCCCGTTGGTAAGTGTGCCGGTGACGGCCAGCGTCAGCCGGTCGCTGCCGACGGTCAGCAGGTGCGTGCCGGCCGTGGCGGTGATCGTCGCGAGCAGGGCGGTGCGTACGGGGACTTGGACGATGCCCGTGTGAGTCATGCCGCCGTGGCGCGCCTGGACGCTGAGGCGCGCGAGACCGGCAGTCAGTCCGGTGGCGGTGTCGCCGGAACCGGTCTTCGCTACCCGGGGATTCAAGGATTTCAGTGTGTGTGCCGGGAAGACGTTGACGTACTGGCCGGAGAGCATGTCACCCATGGCCCAGACCTTGAGGCTGTCGCCGATGGCGATGGCCGATTTGGTGGAGTGCGCGGTGACGTCCTGGAAGCCGTCGCCCGAGACTGAGGCAAGCAGGCTGTCGGCCAGTGTGACCAGGCCGGTGGCAGCGCTCCGCGAACATGTCCGGTGTGCGGCCGCGTTCTTGGTCACGGTCACGAACCTCGCCAGAGCAGCTGCTGCGGCTCTCCGGTTGTCGCCTGCGAGCGCGTTGCGGACGTTGTTGAGGATCTCGTAGAGCCGTCGGCTCGTACCCTCGCCGATGTCATCGGTGCCCTTGAAGGCCGCTACCAGGTCGGCCAGTCTCTGGAACACACCGTCGTTGGAGAACCGCCCCACCAGGCCGGCCGGCATGACGGCGAAATCGGGAATATTCACGAGGATTGCCGAGTCGCTTCGGAGGTAATGGCGGGAACCGTCGATGTTCACGAGCCCGATGGCGGTGGAGCTGGTGACCCAGTTGTCTTCGATGCTGGTGTACTTGATCGCATCGGCTGAGTACGACGAAGGGCCTGATGCGGCGATCACCGTGCGGATCAGGGTGTTGTGCTTCATCAGCGTCGGGTCGTCGTCGGTGATGGTGAGCAACGCCGGATAGCGGGAGGCCCACGGCTCCTGTTTGTACGGGACCTGCTGAAGCGACTGATGGAGGGCGGGGAGCAGGTCCGGGCCGATGCCGGTCATCCAGATCGGCCGGCCGCAATCGATGATCAGGTTGTTGTCCACGACGGTGTTGCGGCTGCCGTGCAGGAGGACGGGTGTGGCGACGCGTTCGAAGACATTGCCGTAGATGTACGTTCCGCCAGAGCCGTCGTCCAGGTAGATTCCGGCCTGGGTGCCGTCGGATGGTGGCAGCTGAGACGGGCTGTTGTTGATGTCGTGGAAGTAGTTGTAGCGGAACACGTTTCCTTGGACCGACCAGTCCCGGCCGGTGTAGACGGCACTGGCGTCCTGCGTGTCGGTGACCACGTGGTGGATCTCGTTGTACTCGAAGATGTGGTCGTTGCCGTAGAACATGATCGCTATGTGGGGGGAATCGTAGATCTCGTTGTGGGCTATGCGGTTCCCCACGCCGAGGACGTGCACTGCGGGCGAGTCGTCCACCTGCCATTGGCTGAACGCGTGGATCCGGTTGTTCTCGACGTAGCTGTCGCCTGGCGTCAAGGTGGCGCGGTCGCCGGAGTCGATGACGACGCCGCCGATGCCGGTGTCGTGGATCTCGCAGTCGGTGACACCGTTGCGGTATCCGCCCGCGAACAGTACGGCGCGGCCGCCGAGGAATGCGAAGGTGCAGGCGCGTGCGAGGTTGTCGCTGCCTTTGGTGCTGGAGATCGCCGTGCCACGCGACTCGCCGAAGGTGAGGTTTTCGAAGGTCACATGGTCGACGGAGTCCATCGCGACCAGCGGTGTCTCGAGCTGGGTCAGGCTCACGCTTGCCGACTCGAGGTCGGCCGGCGGGTAGAGGTAGAGCAATCCGGTGCTTCGGTCGAGATACCACTCCCCTGGAGAGTCCAGTTCCTCCAGGACGTTGAAGTAGTAGTAGCGCGCGCCGCGCACTGCGCCGTAGCCCGTGCCGAACGCGCAGGTGAGCGTAGAAGTGGACGGGTCCACGGCCGCGATCCGGAGATCCTCGAACGACCAGGTGTACTTCGGGTACGAGAAGATCCAGGTATCGTCGACACTTCTCCAGTGGTTCGGACGGTCGTCGGTGTACCGGAACTGCAGCGGCTGTCCGGACGTCCCGTCGTCGACGATCTCGCCCATCGTCGTGTATCCGGACTGCGGCCAGCGGGCCAAGGTCATCCATGCGCCGTTCAGGACGAGTTGGGGTGGCGGAACGGGGACGGTCCCGGGGTAGATGCTGATCCCCCAGCCGCCGACCATGGTTCCGTAGTCGCTGATTCCCTGGTCCGGCAGCGAGACCTGCCGCACTTTGTCCCGCGCGCTCGGCGCCAGCCGTGACATCACGGCCGGATCCGTGACCGGTGCGAACGCCTTGCCGTCGAGAACCTTGCTGCCGACGATCTCGACGACTTCGCCGTGGTGACCGCGATAGACGATCGGTGCCCCTGCGGAGCCGGAGTCCTGTGTCCCCAGCGTGAAGGTCGAGGACCGTTCGTGCCGACCGCCGCGGAGATACACGGTCACGCCCCCGGCCGGCAACCTGGACCTCGACTTCAGCGCGCGGATCGCGTCGCGCGCCGCCTCCAGTGTCGCGAACGGGGCGTTCCGTGTGCCGTCGTTGCTGTCCGCGCCCGTGGGCGAAACGTAGAAAGTGAGGCTCGGTGTCACACCGGCATGACGAGACCGGTCCTGGTCGACCGTCGGCACGGTGACCCCCGCAGCGGAGAGTCCGGCGCCCTTGAGTACGGTGCGTCGACTTACCAGAGGACCTGCTGTCGTCGAATCCATGGTGGGCTTTTCCCTTGGCTCGGTGGGTGTCGACCGGCGACATACGCGCAGGACTTGGCGAAGAGAATGTTTAGCAGTTATTGTGGCCGCAAGGCGCTGTGCGCAGGCGGAAAACTGTGAGACACACAGTCGCCCGTTCGTGTTCGACTGTCAAGAGTGGCGCTATGGATTGGCCGCACCAGGCGAAGTCCCGCAGCAACCGGCTCCTTGAATAACTACCAGAAGCAAAACACCAACTGATCATAGATGCTAGTCTTCCCCCATGAGTTGGTGGAGAGGGGTCCAATGAGGTCGCTGGAGAGTCCCGAGGGGAGCGAAGCGTCCCGGGACGACGGATACACTCCGGGTTATGTCCGCGCGGCCCGACAGATCCTGAATTTGATCGAGCGCGACGGCCTGTCGCCCGGGGACCGGCTGCCTGCGGAGAACGAACTGGCGCGGACCCTCGGCTTCAGCCACACCGTCACCCGCGAGGCGGTGAAGGTGTTGTCGGCGGTCGGCAAGATCAGCGCGCAAAAGGGCCGGGGTCTCTACGTCGCGAACAACCCCGTCATGTTCCACGACGTGGAGCCTCGCTACATCCCTTTGGACGTCGAGGACGTCACGGCGCTGTTCGAGTACCGGCGCCTGCTGGAGGCGGAGCTCGCCGAGTTCGCCGCGGCCCGGGCGACTCCTTCGGAGATGCGGGCGATCAAGGAGGCACTTGACGCGTACTGGGCCGCCCTGGAGCGGAACGAGTTCACCGCGAACGCCGAGGCCGACGAGGCGTTCCATGCGGCGGTGGCCGACGCGGCGCACAACAAGTTCCTGCGCGCGTCCGCAGCGAACGTACGCGGCCTGGTCAGCCAGTCGGCGGCGATGGTGCTCCAGCACGTCATCGCGGGTCGGCACCATGACGCGGCGCGGGAACATCAGGCCATATACGACGCGATTCAGCACGGCGACGGACCGGCCGCGCGTACCGCCGCCGTCGCTCACATCGACCGCACCCTGGTGGATGTCCGCAAGGAGATCTTGCGGCGGGTGTCCGGGCATCCCGCGGAGTGATTGCGCGGGATGCCCGGTGCGCCGCGTTGCCACACCCCTCATTGCAGTTGGACCGGACAGCAGTCAGCAGCCCGCTTCTTCCGGAGTGAAGTCAGGGAAGTTCAAGGTGGCACCGGTCATTCCGCAGTGAACCTCCACCAGGGTCTGGCCATGCAGGTTCGCGGCCACGAGCCGATCAAGCCGGTCCCCGAAGAAGGCAACGCCAGTCGGCGCGGAGAGGGTCAATCCGGTCCAGTCGGACACCAGCAGTTCCACTGTGGAGCCGTCCCAGACGTATAGCGCATCGGGGCGATAGCAGCAGATCAAGAGGCGGCCGTCGGCGGCGAAGGCGATGCCGTCGGGCACGGTATTCGGTGTCTCGACAACAACCTCGCGCGCGCCGAGGCGACCGCCCTCAAGGAGGGGAAACCTGCTGACGCAGGGAACCGACGACTCGGCGACATAGAGATGGCGGCCGTCCGGATCGAGGGCGATGCCGTTCGCGAAGCCACGGGCCTCGTCGCTCGCGACCCGGACCTCGCCCTGGGTGGTTCTCGCGAATATCAGGCTGTTGTTCGCGCCCCAGTCACCGGAGTCGGAGAAGAAGAGCGTTCCGTCTGCCGTGAATGTCGCCATGTTCGGTACTCGGACCTCGGTTTCGGCGAATCCGGTCGTGATGTCGTCGACGGTGCCTGATCCCGGGTCGACGCGCAGGACCGCATGGCGGCCCATGTCGCAGACGTAGAGACGGTCCGCTGCGTCGAAGGCCAGGCCCAGCACAAAGCCTCTGGTGTCTGCGACCTTGCTGACCGTGCCGGACGACGGGTCGACCGCATAGATCTGTCCGGCCTCTCCCCCGGCGGCGAGCCAACCCTGACGGGACCACGCCACCGCTTCCGGGTGATCGAGTCCGGTGGCCAGTACGGATAGGTCTACAGTCATGTCCTTTCTACCTTTCCCCTTGACGGGCGCCGGCCTGTCGGAAGTCTGCGAGAAGGGTCGGGTCGGGTTCGTACCGGTAGCACCGCGCGGTAGCAGCCCCGTCGACGGCGATGCATTGACCGGAGAGGAAGGAGCTCTCGTCCGACAGGAGGAAGGCGACGACCGAGGCGATCTCCGACGGCTCGCCCAGCCGGTCCAGCGGGTGCAGCGCCGACATGTCCCGCTCCTCGTGTTCGGGGTCTCGGGAGTTGGCGATGACGTCACGGACCATCTCGGTGCGGATCGCACCCGGAGCAATGGCGTTGGCGCGCACGCCGATCGACCCGTATTCGACGGCGATGTAGCGGGTCAACGCGTCGATGCCGCCCTTGACCATGTCGTACGCGGCCCACCCGTTGAAGGCCGCGCGTCCGTGGATCGACGACATGTTGACGATCGAGCCGGGCGCGCCCTGGTCGAGGAAGGTCTGCACCGCGACACATGAACCCCAGAAGTGGCTCATCATGTTGATGTCGACGACGGCATGCACATCCGCTGCGTCGGCTTGGTGCAGCATCCCGCGCAACGCGACTCCGACGTTGTTCACCCAGCCGGCCAGTGGCGCGAGCCCCCGGGCCACTTGAGCCGCGTGTTGCAGCGCGTCGCGGTCGCGGACATCCGCGGTCAGGATCTCTCCACGGTCGCCGATCGCGGAAGAAGTTGCTGCGGCCTTGTCCGGGTTCGCCTCGACGCCGACCACTCGGTAACCGTCGTCGGCCAGGCGCTCGATGGTCGCTCGGCCGATTCCGGCGCCGCATCCGGTCACTACAGCGCTTCTGCTCATCGCTCGTCCTCGCGTTCGGTGTCGCCGCGGCCGATGCGGACCAAGTCTTCTGGCCGCGCGAAGCCGGGCTGCTTGTAGATGAACCATGACGTCGACAGCGGGCTGTCTTCGTCGTCGTCATAGAGCAGGGGACGCAGGGGGTGGCCGTAGTCCTCTGCCGGCCAGTGCTCCAGGAACAGGCTGCAATGGGTGCAGTACCAGGGGACGCCGACCTTTCCCCAACTCCAGGGTTGCGGGGTGCGGTTGACGCCGGTCGTCGGCCAGGGCCTGCCATCGGTTTCCGGATCACCGTAGCGGAGCATCCCACCGGTGCCACAGACCGCGAACTGCATCCGGTAGCGATCGCCGTCGTCGAAGACCTCGAACGCTCCGTCGCGCAGCGGCCCGCCGAAGTGGGTTCGCATACCCTCGCAGGAGAGATGCAACTTCTCCTCGGGGGTCAGGTCGTTCCACGAGCGGTAGCGGTCGCGCCAGATCGTTTCGTAGGCGCCACGCATCGCCTCGATGGGTGTGTGTTCGCCTTCCCGTTCGTCGAGGGCCGTCAGCAGGTCTTGGATGAACCGCACGGTCTCGTCGTTGATCGTCTTGAATATGAGGCGAGTCCTGTCCAACGCCGCACCCGCCTCTGCGACCTCGCCTTCCGCGACTGCGGTGATTGCCTCCGCGTGCAGCTTCCCGCCTACGGCGTGGAATGCCTCCCAGACGTGCTTGCCCGGGACCCGGAGCACGGTCTCCAGCTCAGGCACCTGCATTCGGCTTACGGTGTGCTCCAGCAGCTGGCGGAGCCAACCGTTCAGCACACTGTCGAAGAGGATGGCGAATTCTTCTGCCATGTACTCGGCGAGGGCTACGGCTACGTCCGGTTGGCCCTGCTTCAACGCCTCCAGGACGAGGCGTTGTGTGGGTATCCCGAGCTGCCAGTACGGATCCTGCCGGATCCGGCGGCCGAAGGTCTCGGAATACCGCAACACGTGGACGTCGAGGGCGAAATCCGGGTCGGGAGGAGTCATCGGTTCTCCGTAAGTTGTTACGCGGCCCGGGAGGGCCGGGCGTGGCTGATCGGTTCTTGCCAGTCGTGGCTTGCCAGGAGTGGCCGCCCGGCTCTCCGGGGCGCCCTGGTCGCTGCCGACGTCTTCCCCATGCTGGAACGGGCTTTCGACTACAACAGTCACCAGGGCGCGCTGGTCCTGCTGACCGGCTACCAGACTCCGGCCGCCATCCGACGCCGCGGCCGGGCCAGGCTGACGGCCTAACTCACCAACGAAACTCCTGTCGACGGAGGGTGCCGTCTGCGGCCGCGGTCAGCGGAGCTCCGTCGCGGACTCGACACCGCCGGCCGCCCAGGCGGACAGCGCCGCCGCGATGGTCTGCTCGGGAACGCCGATATAACTTCCGGGATCCAGCTCATCCACTGCGACCCACATCCCCTCGGGACACATCTGCCGCAGGGTCTGGACAAAGTCCTCGCCGTTCTCGCGCGTGCGCCGCGCCGCGTCGTAGACGAGTTCGTGCGCGCGGTCGCGACCCATCACAGGAGCGAGCCGCATCATGTACGCCTCGGCCATGACCAGCCCCGCGTCGGCCCGCAGGTTCTGACGCATCCGCTCCGGGAACACGCGCAGCCCTCGGGCGATCGAACCTGCGACCAGCAGACCGGAGCACGTCAGGGACACGAGCTGCGGCAACGCCTGCCACTCGACCTGCCACTCACCGGCCGACCGCTCATGCCCCGCCTCCATCGCGCGCAGCATCGCGACGCTGAGGGCTTCGGCACAGACCGCGAAGCCGATCACCGCTTCGGACTCGATGGGGTTGCGTTTTTGCGGCATCGTCGACGAGGCGCCCCGCAGGTAGCCGTCGGCCTCGGCCAGTTCGGCAATCTCCGTTCGCGACAGGTCGATGACCTCGCGAGCGAATCGCGCGGTCGTCGCTGCCATGGCCGCGCACGTCGACGCATACGCCGCGAGGCTGTCGCGGGCGACGTGCCAGGGGACGTCGACCGGACGCAGCCCGAGGCGGGCCGCGACGTTCTTGCGAAGCGCAGCAGCCGAGCCGCCGTAGGCGGCTGATGTGCCGCCGGCGCCGAAGAGTGAAAGGACGCTGACGTCGCGGCCTGCTGACATCAGCCTGGACCGGTGCCGGGTGATCTCGGCCAGATAGACGGCGAGTTTCGTTCCCAGGGTGGTGGGGACGGCCTGCTGGGCGTGAGTGCGTGCGGCGATCACCGTGGTCGCGTACCGCTGCGCGAGGGTCGCGATCTGGTCGCCGAGCTGCTGGAGCAGGGTTTCCAGCCGCGCGGTCGCCGCTGTCAGCTGCAGGGCGAGCCCGCTGTCCATGATGTCCTGCGTCGTGGCACCGAAGTGGACGCGTCCGCGGTGCTCCGGCGGCGTCGCGTTCTCGATCTGCCGGACCAGCGGCAGAATCGGGTAGCCGACCGTCTGGGCCTCCGTCCACAACAGCCCGAGGTCCATATGCTCGAAGCGTGCCGCGCTCGCGATGGCCGTTGCTGTCTCGGGCTCGATGAGCCCGAGTTCGGCCTGTGCGGCCGCGAGGCTGATCTCGACGTCGAGCCACGATTGCACCAGTCGGCGCTCGGAGAAGATCTGCTCCGCTTCGGCGTCGCCGAACAAGCGGACCAGCATCTCGAATCTGGGCCCGTTCACCGTGGTCCACCTGCCTCGACGAACTCGATCCGGCCGGACTCGACACCGGCGACCCGCCGGTCGTCGTGGAACAGCGTTGCTTCGAGGGTGGTGGCGATGGTCTGCCCAGGCGCGAGGAGCAGCGGCTCACCGGATTTGGCTGCCAACGCGTCGACCCCCTGGGCCGGTACGGATGTCGCCGGTTCGATGGCGAGTGTGTAGTGACGGCCGAAGAACGGGAACGCGGATGTCGCCCGGGCCTCGACCCAATACCACGCGTGGGGGAAGACGTCGGTATCCCAGCTCAGTGCCACGCCGAGGCGCAGTCTCGGGTTGGTGATGGCGAAGTATCCGCTTTCGAACTCTGACAGGTATGCCAGGTGGGCGGTGCCCGAGTCCGGTCCGGGTGCTTCGTCGAGGCGGAGTTGCCCGCCGTCCCTCGTCGTGGCCTTCGGCCATGGGTTCACCGACCCGGCGATGAGGACATTGCCGGGATTCTCGTCGTCGGCGACAACGGTCCGCGCACCTGCGGACAGCAGGCATCCCGCGTCGAGGAAGGGCGCGCCGAAGGCGGGGTGATGCACCCACATGACTTCGAGGGGCGCCGCGGCTTCGTTCTGCACCGATTCGGTCAGTCTGACAGTCGCTCCGGCTATCTCGAGCCGGCGTGTGACGAGCAGCGGAGCGCGCAGCAGCCGTACATACGCGTCAAGATGGGTATCGGCCTGGTCGGTGACGTTCCAGCGCAGTTGGCTTGCCTCACCGTGGAAACCCCATTCCGCGCCGCCGCGCCGTCCGGGCGCTCCGCCGTTGGGCAGCAGGACTTGCCATCCCCCGACATACTGCGCCAGCCAGGCTTCGGCCGAGTCGGGCGCATGGATGCCCGGCTGCAGATCGCTGAGCTGTACCCGGGTCTTGGCCAGGACGTCGACACCTGTCGTGAGGTCGCAGAGCTCGTGGATGTCACAGCCCTTGCCCGTCAGGACGGTCACCCGCACGTGCTCATTCTGAAGCGTCGCTGATGCGACCATGTTTCCTCTCAATGTGAGCGACGGGCGCCAAGGCAAGTGGCGCGGCAAGCTCCTTGCCTTGGCGTCCTGTTCGTACGTTCAGGAAGTGCGCATCACGTCGGGACGACGACGAGGCCGTCCACCGTCACATAGGTGCCGCCGGAGGTGCTGTCGTGCGCACCGTTGACGACGATCTTGATGGTGTGCGGCCCTGGGATCAGGCCACGCATGGTGTACACGGCGTTCTGTCGGACAGCGGTGGCCGTGTACAGATCGACGGTCCCGTCGAAGACTCCGTCGATGTAGACGTCGGCTTCGCCACGGTTGTTGGAGGTCGATGCCAGCCATGTGACCCCGGTGCCGTTGAACGAGTACTGACTGGAGTTTCCGCTGGTGTCCGCGTAGTGCTCGTCACCGAGGTAGTTGCCGCTGAGCCCCGTGTTGACGGACCAGCCGCCCCCGCTGTAGGTCATGAGGTCGTCGTTGACATAGTTGGAGGTGGCACCTATGCCGTCCACGACGATGTAGTTTCCACCCGAGTTGGGGTTCTTGCTGCTGGACACCACGATCTTGATGGTGTGCCGGCCGCTGGACAGCCCGCCCTTGTCGTATACGACGTTCTGCCTCACGGAGCCCGCCGTGTAGGCATCCACGGTCGCATCGAGTACGCCGTCGATGTAGACGTCGGCCTTACCTCTGTTGTTGGACGTGCTGGTCGCCCATTTGACCTCGGTACCGTTGAATGTGTACTGGACCGAGTCTCCGGGCGTATCGGTGTAGGTCTCGTCGCCGTTCATGTCACCCGCGACGGGGCCGGGGTTGTAGGCCCAACTGCCGGTGTAGGTCAGCTGGGAGTCGGAGTCGTTGGCCCAGGTATAGCCACCGTTCCCGTACGCCGAGGGGAAGTCCGGCAGCAGCCCGATATTCTTGTGGTCCACCAGGCTGTCGTTGTATCCGGTCCCCCAGCTCACGTTGCTCAGGGTCTCGTTGCTGTTCCCGTTGTTCAGGTACGCTCCGGTCTGCACGTTCTTCACGCTGATGTTGCGTGCGTTCCAGTAGTTGCTGGCGTTGTCGAAGTAGATCCCCCAGACCCCGATGTTGGGTTGTACGCCCGATGGAGCCGTTTCAGACAAGCCGGCGTTCGCGTTCCAGCGGGCGGTGTCGACCCGCGTCTGCTCGATGGTGTTGGCCTGGGCCTGGTACACACTTCCGAAGAAGTAGAAGGCTCCGCAGTCAGCCGTGTCTTCGCACGCTCCATAGAGATCGTTGTAGCCGAAGTAGTTGTTCGCGAAGTACTGCTGCGAAATCGGAATGTCGGGTACCGTGCCTCCGCCGATCAGCCACCGAGCGCCGTGGCTGATCTGGTTGTGGGACACCGTGTTCTTCCCGGTGAACAGCATGTAGATCCCCGCGGAGTACGACCCGTGCACACCCACGAATTCGATCTTGTTGTTCTCGATGACATGGCTGTTGTTGACGTCGGCGGTCGCCGGATCGCTCGGATCGTAACCGATCATGCTGATCCCGTTGACTCCGGACTGCTCGATCCAGTTCCCGTAGATCGTGTTGTTCTCATTGAACCGGTGCATGAAGATGCCGGTGAGGCCCGCGTTCCGCAGATGGCAGTCCTCGATGGTGATGTCCTGGGTGTTGGTCAGGTAGATCATCGCGTCCGGCGCACGGACCAGGTTGGTGCCGGGCGCAGGGTCCTGATCGACGAAGTCGGAGTAGTCCAGTGAAAGGCCCCGCAGCGCCACGTCGTGGACGAGCGACGTCTGCGACGACCCGACGAACCGGAAGATGTCCTTCACCGTCGGCGCGATGATCGTCTGGTCCTGGATCGACGTGCTGCGCGGGTAGTAGTAGAGGTACCCGCCGGCCTGGTCGAGGTAGTACTCCCCGGGTGCGTCCAGCAGCGACAAGTCGCCTTGGATGAAGTAGCGGCCGCCCGGCGTGAGGCCGTAGGGCGTGTTCTGCTCCAAGGTGATCAGGTGGTTCGCCGAGTCGACGCCGGCCAGGGGGATCAGGTTCTCGTCCCAGTTGTAGTACCCGCCGGAGAAGATCATCGCCTGCATGGTGGCGAGGTTCCATCCGGTCGGGTTCAGGTCACCGGTGTTGTACTTGAAGGTCGTGTTCGAGGTGTCGCTGTACGCGATGTTCTTGAGCCAAGGGCCCTGGCTCGTCGTGGTCTGCCCGTAACTGCTGCTGACGTTCGGCGTCCTGGCCTTGACTGCGCGCCGGCCGTTCTCGAACAGGTCGTTGAACGCCCACCCGGTTCCGACATTGGCCCGGTAGATGTTGCCCGAGTACTGCGTCCATCCCGTGACCGCCCGACCACCGAGGAAGACGGCGCTGCCGACCGGGCCGTAGTTCTCGTAACGGATCGTGTGGCCGTTCGTGCCCGAGTCCGACTGGTCGAAGGTGATCGGGGACGTGACCGTGTAGTTCCCGGGCATGATGTACACGATGATGTCGCCGGTCATGTTGCTGTTCACGGTGCGGACCACGCTTTGGGCGCCGGTCAGGCTACACGGGCTCGCCGATGAGCAGGTCGATCCCGATCCGGTCGGCGACACATAGTAGGTGGCCTGAACGCCGGCGTGCGCCGTACTGGCGGCGAACGGCGGCATGTTGGGAATCCAGAACAGCGCCATCGCCGATAGTGCAACGGCGATGACTCTTAACTTTCTTCTGCCGGCAGCAAGGCTGCCGCGCCACGCGATGACCACTGGTCTGTCCTTTCGACACATTCGACGACGAACTGCGTTCAGGAATGGGAAATTCATTGAGGTGAAATCACGACGACACAGCTTCGCTGGATGCCCATATCAGCTGCCCCCGCCTCACGTCCGCGCGTTCAGGCCGTACACGGTCCAGCCGCCGTCCACCACGAGCGTCGTCCCGGTGATCCACGCGGCCCTGTCGGAGAGCAGGAACGACACCGCGGCCGCGACATCGGCCGGTGTCCCCAGGCGCCCCATCGGCGTACGGGACACGAGCGTGGCCTCGTCGACGACACCATCGGCGATATTCCGATCGACCATCGCCGTGCGGACATAGCCCGGCGCGATCGCGTTCACCCGGAGCGACGGCGCCCACTCGACTGCGAGACTGCGCACAAGCCCCTCGACTCCGGCCTTCGCCGCGCTGTACGCGGCCCGGCCGGCAAAGCCCTGATGCCCGGCGATGGAGGAGATGGCGACCAAGGACGCCTCCCCTTCGGCGTAGCGCGCCGCGAGCCGCAAAGTCTCAAAGACCGCGTCGAGATCGACACCCAGGACCTCGTGCCAGAGCTCGGCCGGATATGTGCCGCTGTCGCCTGGCCGACTGATGCCGGCACAAGCCACCACGCCTTCCAGTCGGCCGTGCTGACAAGCGGCCCGCCCTGCACGGTCGAGCAGGTCCGCGTCCTGCACGTCGCCGTCGAGCAGGTGCAGGCGATCCGAGACGACCTCTGCTGCGAACCGCGAGGTGTCCAGGTCGACTGCTACCACGTGATGCCCCTCTTCGAGCAGCGCTTCGGCCACGGCACGTCCGATGCCGTCACCCGCGCCGGTCACCAATACGCTCATCTCATCCTTCGTATGTCAGGCAGTGACTGATCATCAGGGTTGGCGGGTGTGCAGCTCCGTGGCCGCCGACACGATCTGTTCCGTGTCCGGCAGCAGGGCCTCTTGCAACGTGGGAGCCGACGGCACCCGAACGTCCGGCAGGCCGATGCGCCGGACGGGCGCCCTCAACTTGTCGAAGTGATGCTCGGCCAGTCGGGCGCCGATCTCGGCCCCGAAGCCGCCGGTGAGATTGGCCTCGTGGACGATGAGGACCTTGCCGCTGCCGAGGTTGGCCGCGATCTGGTCCTCGTCGAGCGGGGTGAGCCAGCGCAGGTCGAGGACGGATGCGAAGATGCCCTGCTCAGCCAGCCGTTCCGCAGCGGCCAGACATGTCTGGGTCATCCGGCCCCATGTGATGACGAGCAAGTCCCCGCCGTGGCGGTGCACTCGGGCGCCGCCGACCGGCTCCACCGGGGCCTCGGTGTCGACGGGTGCGCTGAGCTGGTACAGCGCCCGCGACTCGATGATCACCACGGGGTCCAGGTCGGCGATGGCGGCGCGGATCATCGCGTAGGCGTCCTGAGGGTTCGACGGCATCCCGACCTTGATGCCGGGGATGTGTGCCAGCAGCGCCTCCATACTCTGCGAATGCTGGGCGCACGAGCCCGGCGTGATGCCCTGCTGCATGCGGATCACCATCGGGGCGGAGACGGTTCCGCGGGCGATGTATCGGACGTTTGCCGCCTGGTTGACGATCTGGTCGAGCGCGACGAACACGAAATCCGTCCACATGATCTCCACGACGGGTCGCAGACCCTGGACACTCGCCCCCACCGCGGCCCCGAGGATCGCGGACTCGGAGATGGGTGTATCGAACACCCGCTCGCCGAAGCGTTTGCGGAGGTTGCGGGTCACCCCGAACGTTCCGCCGGGGATCGCGATGTCCTCACCGAACAGCACGACCTCGGGGCGTTCGCTCAGCTCGGTGTCCAGCGCCCGGTTCACCGCCAGCCCATAGCGCAGGGCCTTGGCGTCGGGATTGAACGGCGTCGTGGCCGGCGCGTGCGCGGGAGCGTATACGTGATCTCGTGCACTGGCGGGGTCGGGCAGCGGACCCGCCAGGGCGAGCTGCTCGCGCCGCCGAAGGTCGGTTTCGACGTCGGCTTCCACCGATTCGAGCCTTGCAGCATCGACAGCGCCGTCGGCGAGCAGCTGGTCCCGAAGCCGGGCGATGGGGTCACGCTTGGCGTGGGTGGCGCGGTCGTCCGCGGTCCGGTAGTGCTCGACGTCGCCGTTGTAATGTCCGAGGATCCGCGGCACACGGACCTCCAGGAAGGACGGACCGCCGCCGGAGCGGGCGTGCTGGACTGCGGTCTGCGCGGCATGGAACACAGCCGCCACGTCGCTGCCGTCGACGATCTGTGTCGGCAGGCCATAGCCGGCGGCACGGTCGGCCAGCTGAGCGTTCGGTACCGTGTCGGTGATCGGCGTCATCTCCGACCACTGATTGTTCTCGCACACGAACACGACCGGCAGCCTGCGCGCGATGGCGAACACCAGGGCTTCGTGGGACGCGCCCTGATTCGTGGCGCCGTCGCCGAACGAGACGACCGCCACCGCGTTCTCGCCGGCCGCGTTCAGCGCCATCGCGACGCCGCCTGCGACGGGCAGTCCCGCCCCGACGATGCTGTTCTCGCCGATGAAGCCGTGCTCCGGCGAGCTGAGATACGGGGAACCGCTGCGGCCGCCGTTGGTACCGGTTTCCCGGCCCAGGCACTCGGCGAGCAGGGATTCGGCCGGTACTCCGAGGGCGAGCGCCCAGCCGTGGCCACGGTAGGTCGACAGGACCTTGTCCCGGTGGTCGAGGGCGGCTACGACGCCGACCGGGACGCTCTCCTGCCCTACACACACATGGACCGAGCCGCTGATCGCCTCTTCGCGCCGCAACGCGAGAATCCGTTCTTCGACCCGGCGGATCCGCAGCATCGCCCGGTACATCGCCTGCGCGTCAAGTCCGCGGACAACTTCGAACCCGGCTCTCGCCGCCGAGACGCTCACGTCAGTCATGTCTACGTTCTCCTTCGCTGAGGGGCATCGTTCACGTGGTCCGAAAGCCATCGGCCGGACACGTCACGTAGCGCTGGGCCGAGGGGAACGCCGCCGGCGGGGTGATCCAACGCCAGGCCGAGCGGCCGGGCTTGTCCATGGCTTGGACCGTCGCCTAGAGGAGTGCGAGCGGATTGACCGGGGATCCGCTGCCACCGATGATCGGCAGCGGTGCCGTGATCAGCATGAACTCGTAGGTGTTTCGCTCCTGACAGACGTCCGCCAGCTCGTCGAGCTTCGCTCCGTCGATGACTGCCATGCCGAACCGCCATATCACCGAGTGCACGGGCAGCGTCCTGGGCTGTCCGTCGGCGCGCGTGACCTCGTTCTGGTCCCAGAGCAGAGCAGTGCACTCTCGTGCGCTCAGGAAGTCCACGCACGACGGATCGAGACCCGGAGCGCTGTGCCCGGGGCGACCGGCGGCAACCCATTCTTCACGTCCGCAATAGACCGCCACCGCATCGCCGACTGTGACGTCCACCTGCTGCTTGCGCGCGATCTCGGCCAGCTCGTTCCCGGTCACCGGCGCGCTGGATTCCACAAAGTCGACGCCGCGGTGCCGGACGACGTCCAGGAGAACGCCCCGCGTGACGATGCCCTCGCGCCAGGCGTTGATGGCCCCCCAGGACAATCCGTCGGCTTGGATCATGCTGTCGGGGTCTCTGCCGCCCCACATCCCGCCGGAGTCCCAGATGTGTCCGAGGGAGTCGATGTGCGTGATCTCGTCGCCGTGATATTCGAGCTGAAGGCACTCCGTCACCGCGCCGAGAAACCCGTCGTCCATCTCAATACGCCGCAGCGACTCATGCCCGTTTGTCACGTCACCCAGCTTCAGGGGGCGCGCGAGCGAAACGACGCGGCCCTGTTTGACGAGCCCCGCGGCTCTTCGACGTCGCCCGTCGGTGATGTAGTTGAGTGCACCGACTTCGTCGTCGGCACCCCAACGTCCCCAGTTCTGGCTCAAGCTCCTCACCTTTCGTCCACGTAGGGCTGCAACTCGGAGGGGTAGTCGAGTCCCCGGGGCAGCGCTATGCCGACGGATCGCGGCGCGTGCACCATGCCTTCGCTGTCCACCTCGGGCGGCCGGACGACCTCCAGGCTTGTCACCAGAGACTCGAAGTAGGTGGTGTTGGGAATCGCCATGCACAGATGACGGCTCGCCATGCCTCCGCCGTGAACTTCCGCCCGCACCCGGAACGCATCGGCAAGGTGCGCCGTACGCATGGCGCCGGTGAACCCCCCTCGGAGCTCCGCGCTCGTTCGGACACCGAACGTCGCGGAGCCGGCCACGATGAAGTCGGCGGAGTTCATGTGCGCACCGTCGGAGGTTTCGGCCACCAACAGCGGCACGCCGACGGATCTGGCGAGTTGCTTGTACGCTGACACGCTGAATTCGCGCATCGGCTCCTCGTACCAGAGGTATCCGGCGTCGGCCAGTACCCGGCCGAGATGGACGGCGTCAGGCAGATCGAAACCGGCCGAACCGTCGTACATCAGCGGAACGGAGTCACCGACGTGGCTGCGCAATTTCTGACACAGTTCCGCATCCGCCTGCGCATCCCCCCAGGCGTGCAGCTTGATCGCGGTGAAGCCGAGTTCCAAGGACTGCGTCGCCACATCGAGATACTCCGAGACCGAGCCGAACGTCGAAGTCGACGCGTAGGCCGGAATGCTCTCCCGGAACCCGCCGATCACCTGCCAGGTGGGCAGCTGGGAGAAACGGCCGGCGAGATCCCACAGTGCCGTGTCGACAACACCGAGCAGGGGCAGCGGCAACTCCTCGATGCGGTCCAGCTCCCAGATCTCGTGCCACAGGAGTTCCCGCTGCAGCGGATCCTTGCCGACGAGAAGATCCCGCAGGAGGCGATCGACCAAGTCCTGCAGCACCACGCCCGAGCCCGGTCGGCCGGTGATGGCAACGCCCTCGACGCCGGCGTCCGTGCCCACCCGCAGCACACCTACCGTGCTGTCAGGCGGGCTCCCGAGTAGTCCCCGGCGCCAGGAGAATGGTGGAGACACCGCCGGCACGAGTATCTGAAAGCATTCGACATGGGTAATACGCAACGCCCACTCCTCGTACAGCTGATGGCGCGGTCGGCGCCCTTAGATTTCCTTCTTGTGGCTCAGCAACCGGGTGATCGTGCCGCCGAGTACCGCGGCGGCATCGGCGTCCGAGAGTTTCGCGAACAGCACGCGGCCGAGGCCGACCCGCAGGTCGAGATAGGGAAAGTCCGAGCCGAACACGACCTGGTCGGCACCGACCTCGTCGACCATGTGCTGCAGATACCTGCCATGCCCCCGAGAACTGCAGATCTCGAGGATGACGTTCGGATACCGCGCGGCAACGGCGATCGCCTCGTCGTAGCCGACAGGCATTCCGCCCGAGTGCCCGGCGAGGAGGGTGACCTGCGGGTGCCGGTCGGCGATGTCGCCGACCATCGGCAGATCGTTGTACGCCGAACCAGCCCATGTATGGGTGAGTACGGGGGCTCCGGCTGCTGCCGCGAACTCCCAGACGGCGCTGTAGCGCGAGCCGGTCAGCGGGTAGGCGTGCTGGTCCGGGTGGATCTTGATGCCGCAGAAGCGAGCGTCGTCGGCCCATCGCTCGATCTCGGCGACCGGGTCCTGCCACGGGTTGACCGTGATGTAGCCGCGAAACCTGCCCGGATATTGCGCGACGGCCGCGGCCGTCACCTCGTTTCCGGCCCGGGTGTCGAGCTGGACGGCCAGATGCGCGGAAATCAGGGCGGTTGAGACGCCGCATCTGTCCATCACGCGGACCATCGATGCCGGGTCGGGGTCGGGGATGAAGAACAGGCTGAACGGCCCCGTGTGCGCGTGTGCGTCGATGATCTGAATGCCGTGCGGGGCGCGTCGGGCCCACACCGTCTCAGTCGTCTGGTTCATGGCCGACCCCATCTCTCGCCGAGGAGCACCCGTGCATTGCCCTGCCCGATCGCGGAGACCTCGTCGTCGTCGAGCTCGGACAGCAGCAGGCGGGTGACGGCCTCTGCCGGGTCGTGCTCCGGCCCTCCGGTTCCGAACACGAGTCGGGTCGGGCCGAAGTGTTTCACCAGCCACTCCAGGCCGCCGTGCGTCACCAGGTTCGCCAGATCGAGGCTGATGTTCGGATGCCGTGACAGTGCTCCGGCCTGTCGTCGTAGGCTGCGATAGCCCGGATTGCAGACGACCACGGACAGCCGGGGGCGTCGGCCCGCGACGGTTTCGATCGCACGGAGGTCGACCTGCGCGGCATCGACCAGCAGCGGCAAGCCCGCATCGGCCAGGGCATCCAGCAGTGGCGCAGCGTCTGGACCGGCGAGGTCGTATCCATGAGCGGCCGGATACGCCCGGACCGCCACGACGCCGCTGTCGTCCGCGGCGCGCACGAAGTCGGCGGGCGCTGCGATTTCGCCGCATGTGTCGGGAAGCATCACCCAGCACGGGTGCAGCCGCGGGCTCTGCGAGGTCTCATCGAGAATCCACCGGTTGCCCGTGGCAGGGTCGTGGAGCCAGGAAGCGGTATGGCTCACGACCGCGGCCGCGATCCCGACCCGGTCCATCTCCGCCACCAGCTCGCTGACGCTGCCGTCGCCGACGTCGCGCTCGGGATGGCGGCCGATGAGCGCGTTGACATCGAGGAGGTCCGGATGGCTCCCGCTCATGGTCGGCCGTCGTGTTCTGTGTGTCCGAGCGCGGCTTGGATCTTCGCGAAGGCGTCCGTGATGTCGGCCAGATCCGACTCGTCGGCGAGCAGCACATTCTGCGGGAGCCAGACGGTGAGGGGGCAGACCGCTTCCGCGACCGGGCAGTCCTGGGTGGAGGCGTCCAGGGAAATGGAGAGTGCTTCGTCGCGGATCGCCCGATCCCTGTGCAGGAGCGGGTACCCGGCTGAGGCCGGAATCCCTTCAGCTCGAAGCATCTCGCTCAAGGAATCTGTCGTCATGCCGCCGAACACGGCAGGTTCGAAGCGGATCATCGCCAGGTATCGCCCGTGCGAGGTCGTGGAGTCCGGGTCCGGCAGTATCCAGGCGCCCGGGACCTTCTCACTGAAGAGGGCGGCGAGGTGGTGCGTGGCGCGGGTCCGGCGCGCGTTGGATTCGTCGAGTCGCTCCAGTTGTTCGATCAGCAGCGCGCTCTGGAACTCGGTCAGTCGCAGGTTCCAGCCCACGTGCGGGTGCTCGTACCAGCCGCCGCCTCGGCGGCGGCCGACGTTCGTCACCGACCAGGCTGCCTCGTACAGTTCTTCGTCGTCGGTGACGATGATCCCGCCTTCTCCGGCGGTCATGTTCTTGCTCGACTGGAAACTGAAAACGGCCAGGTCTCCGAGCGAACCCGCGGGCTGGTCGCGGAGGCCGGCACCGAGGGCCTGGGCGGCATCCTCGATGATCTTGACGTGTGGGGGGATCACGGCGCGGATCGCATCGACGTCCGCGACGGCTCCAGCCAGGTGTACGGGCATGACTGCCGACGTCTTCGGCGTCACGCGCTGCGCGATCGATTCCGGGCTGATGAGCATCGAGTCACTGTCGATGTCCGCGAACACCGGCACCGCACCGGCCAACAGCACCGCGGTCGCCGTCGCCACGAAGGTGTACGGCGGGATGATGACTTCGTCTCCGCGCCGCACGCCGGCGGCCCGCAAGGCCGCGAACAGTCCGAGGGTCGCGTTGGCGACGGTGACGCCGAAGCGCGCGCCGTGGCGCTCGGCGAATCGGCGGGCGAACTCCACTCCTCGGGTTCCGTCACGGGAACCCCAGACGCCCGACTCGAGCACTCCCAGGAGTGCTGCGCGTTCACCTTCGGTCGGCGCCGGCGGCCATTGTGGGAAGGGCTTCGTTCGCACCCGCTCGCCACCGTGCAGGGCCAGGGTTGGAAGTTTTTTCATCTCCACGCTCCATCCGCATCCAGCGCGTCGAGTTCGTCCCACAGCTCTCGTGGAATCTGCATGCCCGTCATGTCCAAGTCGTCTGTCAACTCGGCGTCCGAGACGACGCCGACGAGGGTCGAAACGACGGCGGGGTGTCGACCGGGAAATTGGAGGGCCCCGGCTCGCAGCGGGACGCCATGGCGGTCGCACAAGCTCTTCATCAGCGCTACCCGGGCCATGATCACATCGTCGGGTTGCCGGTAGTCGTAGGTGCTCGAAGCCTTGCCGGTGGCGAGTACCCCGGAGTTGAACACGCCTGCCGCGACCACTGACACCCCGCGGTCCTGGCACGCGGGCAGCAGTTCCTGTGTCGCGGAGCGATCGAGAAGGGTGTACCGCCCAGCGAGCAGCACCAGGTCGATGTCGGTCTCCCGCACGAAGCGCGTCGCCAGCTCGGTCTGGTTGATTCCGACACCGATGGCGCGCACGACACCCTGCCGCCTGAGATCGTCCAACGTGGCATAGGCGGTACCGAGGGCTTCGGTGGCGTAATAGTCCGGATCGTGGATGTACACGATGTCGACGTAGTCGGTCTTCAGCCGTTCGAGGCTGGCATCGAGCGAGGCCAACACGCCGTCGCGCGAGAAGTCCTGTGTGATCGACACCTTGTCGTCGCCGACCACATACCCGACCTTGGTCGACACGACGACGCCCGAGCGGTCGTTCGAAGCCAGAGCGGCACCGAGCCGACTCTCCGAATCACCACAACAGTAGAGCGGTGCGGTATCGAAGTACCGCACGCCTCTTTCCAGAGCCGTGCGGACGATCGCAGCCACCTGCGCCTCCGCGTCGTCGCCGCTGATGGCCCCGAACAACGCAGTACCGACGCCCAGTCGGCCGCCGACCGAACCGGGATCTTCCCGGGCGGGGAACACCGGACTCTCAGGCGCCTTGCGGATCATCGTCCACCCCACAGTCCGCAAACAATGGCTCGATCAGAATGATCTCCCGATGGGTGGCCAAGTAGACCGTGTTGTCCTGGGTGAAGCACCGGTCGACGTCGGTGCCCTCGTAGAGAGTTGCCACGAGGCGACCGTCGCGCATGTCCCACAGGTCGAACCGGCCGCCCGTGGCGCGGATGAACATTCCCGGTCGGGAGGTCGCGATGAAGTCACCACTGCCCTCGGGCAGCGGCGACATGTCACTGACACCAGGCATCGCCGGCGCTGCCGCGGAGAAGGTGAACCACCGCTTCTGCCCAAGCCCGAGATGGGCTACGCAGAGGTAGCTGTCATCGCTGATCCGACCCACCAGCGAGACCTCGTCGGCCGGGCCGTCGAGGTCGTAACGCTCGATCGGCAGCATGGACTCGGGGTCGACGCGCACGATCGCGGGTCGTTCCAGAGCGCGGGGCGCGCTCATGTTGTCGCCGTCGATGGACGTCCCGGCCAGCAGGGACGACGTTCCCGCATCCCACAGCAGGGTCCGTATGGCCAACCCGGGCAGCGGATCGTCGCGGTAGCCGGCCCGGCCGGTCGCGGTGTCGTATCGGGTCAGCGTGCAGCCGAGTTGGCCGTACGAGTGGCTGCAGGCGAAGAAGAGGCGTGTTCCGTCGTCGGTCCCGGCCGTGGGCCGCATCCCGTTCGGCGTCGCCGCAACGACGCGCGGGTTCTCCGGAAAGGCGGCGCGTTCGTCAGGCGAGTATGCGGTCAGTACGCCACCGACGTAGGCCGCGAAGTAGATCTTGCCGCCGATCGACCAGCTGAGTTTCACCTCCCCGGCGCCGGGCGCGGCTCTGCCCAGGTCCGCGCTGGTGCCGTCACTCAGCCTCAGTTCCCAGAAGCGCTGGGTGATGAACGGGGCACCGAGAAGACGGTCGTGGTCGACCCGTCGGAGGTGGTACACGAGACCGCCGGCGTCGGTCGGCAACCGGAGCGTCATCTCCAACGCGCCGGACCAGCCGTCGAATTGGAAGAAGTCACCGTAGATGTTGACGGCGACGATCTTGCCGTTGTCGGACAGCACGATGCCTTCGCCGGCGAGATCAGGGATCGAGCAGACCTGGCTGATCTCGCCGGTCTTGATGTTCCATCGTGCCACTTCGGCGTGGCTTCCGTCCGACCGGACGCCCCAGGCGGTCTCGTCGATCCTGCCGAACCAGGTCATGTCGATCTGGGGATCGGGGCCATCGACGATCTTCCTCTGCTTTGGGTCGTACCACCCCCAGCCCGGGAGGAACATCCGGCCCTGGCCGTCGTCGATGAGGCGATCGAGACCTTGGAAATGCGACCAGTCAAGGACGGGCGGTTCCTGCCTCTGCAGAGCGAGTGCCTCAACGGAGTCGGTGGCAGGGTCCCATCGCAGCAGGGTCAGCCCCGGCGATCCCACGGCAATGGTGTAGGTGCCATCGCCGTTGGCGAAGCTGGCCTTCGTGTAGTGATCCGGCGTCACGTCGGTGTGGATCGCCGCCGTGACGCCGTTGCGATAGTCGAAGGAAAGACTCGACCGTGCACCGGACCCCAGCGCCGCGGCGTAGAGCTTGCCCGATACGGGATCGCACGCCATGCCTTTGAAGACCAGGCCAGGCGGCGCTCCCGTCTCATACACGTCAACTGCGCCGCTGCTGAGGGTCAAACGCACGACCCGCGACAGGTCGCCGCAGAGCATCAGGGTGTCATCGTCCACCTGTGCCGCACTGTAGAACCCGCTGTGGGGCGGCTCAAAGCGGTAGACGCGTGCGTTGCCGTGCTCGTCAACCAGCGCGCCGGTGGATCCCGAGGCAGCGTTCCACGTCGAGATCCAGTACCGCCGCGGCACGCCGTCGCCGTGCGCAAGCGCGAGCAGGGGCGTGTTGATGAACGGGTCCCGGGTGCGGGGAATCGGGAGGCGGCGCACGGCACGCTCCGGCACCGCCGAGCGAGATACGTCTCTGGGACGCCCCGACGAGTCGGCGCTGGATGTCGCGTGTGATGATGGCATCATCTGGTGTCCTGTCTTGGCCCTACAAGGATCCGGTGCGGCGCTACTTGGCGCTGTGCCAGGCGTCGATCTGCTTCTGCAGTTCGGAGAGAACCTTGCTCATACCGGCGTTCTTGAGCCGGCCCACGAACTCGGGAATCCCGCTCGACGGGTCGACCTGGCCCAAAGAGTTGGGGATCCGGTATTCGGTGACGACCGACGTCAGGTTCGCCACCTCTCTCTTGATCGAGGTCGTGTCCGGGCTGAAGCCGAGTGCGCCGGAACGCTTCGCACTCTCATTCAGCTTCTGGTCGGTCTGCCAGAGCCCCGACTTCGCCTGGGCCGCCGAGCGGTAGTAGGCGTTGAACTGGTTGCCGAACTGCCAGTCGCTGTTGGGGTTGTAGCCGTCTTTCGCCGCCGTGACGCCGGGCGGGAGCCCGACGACCCCGCGCTTCTTGTCGGTGAAGACGTAGTGCTTTCCTTCTATGCCGAAACAGATGAGGTTGTAGAAGTCCTTGTCCGTGTTCAGACGTTCCAGAAACGCGACGGCGTGCTCCGGTGCCCTGGTGTCCCGGTTCACCGCCGAGAGTGTGCCCAGGACGCTGCTCGTGGTCAGCAGCGGGGCGGTCAGTGACTTGCCCACGGTCGGGAAGGCCGGTAGGCCGTTGCCGTTGACCTGGGCGAGTTCGATGAGGGTCTGGCCGTTCGACCAGGATGCGCCGGCGTCCGTCGGCGACGGTGGGTTCTTGGCCATGTAGCCCGCGGTGTACCACTTGCGCATCAGCGTGCACGCCGTCCGGAACTCGTCGGTGTCGAACACGTTGATGAGCGTCAGGTTCGGGTCGTCGGGTCGAACGGCGACGCCGAACGTGCCGCCGACGAGGTCGAAGTAGTTCGCGCCGTAGGCCCAGGCGCTGCCACTTCCGACGTTGTCGGTGTAGAGGACGGTCTTGCCTGGCTCACCAGCCTTGATATCGGCGAGGTAGGGTTCGAGATCCTCGTAGGTCTTGATGGACGCCGGGTCGAGATGGTACTTGTCGGCGATGTCCTTACGCGCGAGGAACCCGTAGGTCATGGGCCAGAGTTGCACGTTGGGTACGCCGTAGATCTTGCCCTTGACCCTGGTCGCGTCCCAGATGTCCTTCGGCAGACTCGCCCACAGCTTCGGGGCGTATTTGGGCAGCAGGTCGTCCAGCGCCAGATAGTTCCCGGCAGCGGCGTTGGTGTAGTAACTGTTCACCCAGGAGGCGGTGAAGACGACGTCGCCGGCGCCGCCCGAGGAGAACTCCAAGGGCATGCGCTGGGTGAAGGTGTTGAGGTCGAGGGGCTCCAGATGCACCGAGAACTTCTCTCCGGCCCCCTCCAGGTATGTGTTGAGCGCCTTTTCCACCGCAGGGGCGTCAGGCAGCGACTGCGTCGAGAAGAACTGATACCGCACGTTCGACCCGCCGCCGGTACCTCCGCCGGAGCTCGAGCAACCGCTCAGCCCACCGCCTATGGCCAGACCGGCAGCCACCGCCGCCGATCTTCGCAGAAGACCTCGCCTTGACAGTTCTGCACTCACCGTTCCTCCTGGTCGGTTGACGTTCGCGGCGGACATTCCGCCGTGTCGCATGCCTCGTTGCACGTCCGGGCCGGGTCAGCCGCGGACGCCTCCTACCGTGATTCCACGAACGAAATAACGTTGAAGAAACAAGAACGCGCCGATGATCGGACCGATCGCGAGCACAGCCACCGCCATGCGCAACGATTGGACCGGCACCGAGGACGCTTGGGACAGTTGCTGGTTGGCAGAGATGGCATCCACGTTCGAGAGAATGCGGTACAGCCACAGCTGAACCGGATTCAGCTTGTCGTCATTGATGTACAGAAGGCCCAGCCACCAGTCGTTCCAGTAGGTCAGCATGGTGAACATGCCGATGGTGGCCAATGCCGGCCCGGACAGCGGTACCACTACCCGGAAGAAGGTTCGCAGTTCACCGGCGCCGTCGATTCTGGCGGCGTCGATGACATCACGAGGAATCCCACGGAAGTAGGTCCTCAGCAGGAGCACGCTCCAAGGGACGACCGCGTAGGGGAGGATCAGTGCGAACAGCGTGTTCTGAAGGTGCAAGTACCGGGTCATGAGGATGTACTGCGGCACCAACCCACCGGTGAACAGCATCGTGAACAACACGTAGAACGACAGGCTGCGGTGGGCGAAGAAGTCCTTCCTGGACAGAGCGTATGCCAGCATGCTCATGACGAGCATCGACAACGCGGTGCCGGCGCAGGTCACGAGGATCGACACTGCGTATGCCTCGACCAGCCGTGACGGATCGTGCATCACGTAGCGATATGCCTCGACGGTGAATCCCCGCGGGATCAGACCGTAGCCGTGTGCGGAGATGCCCGCCTCGGACGAGAACGAGGACGAGAGCACGACGACCAAGGGAGCCAGGAAGGCCAGCGCGCACAGCAGCAACCCGAAGTGCAGGACCAGTCGGCCGGGGGTTATTCTCGGCGCGCGAAGCGCCCCTGTCGGCCGGTCGGTTCCGCCCGGAAGGTGCACAGTAAGTTTCCGCCGCATGTCAGCTCCAACTCCGCTAGTACAGCGCATTCTCAGGACTCCGGCGTCGCACCAGCCAGTTCGCCAGGACCACGAGGATGAACCCGACCACGCACTGGTAAACGCCCGCGGCCGACGCCATGCCGATATCACCGAACTGGGTCAGCGAACGGTAGACGTAGGTGTCGATCACGTCGGTGCGCGGATACAGCAGAGTGCTGTTGTTGGTGACCAGATAGAAGAGCCCGAAGTCCGCGCGGAAGATGTTGCCGATCGACAGCAGAACTTGGACGACGATCAGTGGCGCGAGCATGGGCAGAATGACGTTGTACATCTGCCGCCACTTCGACGCCCCGTCGATCTGGGCCGCCTCGAGGACCTGGGGGTCGATCGCGAGGATACCCGCCGTGTAGACGATGACCCAGAAGCCCACCGTCTTCCAGACCGCGACGATCGTCAGAATCACCGGCCAGTAACCGGGTGTGGCATACCAGTTGTGCTGCCCCATGTGCAGTGCGCCGAGGCCGTGATTCACCAGGCCCTTGTCCGGGTCGAGGAACGCCATCGCGAAGTAGCTGACGATGACGTAGGAGAAGAAGTACGGAAGGAAGAGAACTGACTGGTAGAAGCGCGTCAGCCATTTCCACCGGTCCCGGAGCTCGTTCAGCATGAGCGCGAGCGCCAGCGCCGTGACGAGGGTCGCCACGATGAACAGCGAGTTCATGAAGACCGTGTTGAACGTGATCCGCCAGGCGTCGCCGCTGCGGAACAGGAAGTCGAGGTTGTGCAGCCCTGTCCATTGACTGCCGAACACTCCCTGGGCGGGCCGATAGTCGACGAAGGCGATGTAGATGCCGGCCATCGGCAGGTACTGGAACACCAAGAGCGCCAGGAGTGCCGGGAAGGCCATGAGCAGCAGCGACACGTTGTGGCCGCGCCAGCGGCGTCGCTTTCGCGGGTTCTGCGCCAACCGGCCGACGGCCTCTCCCCCGTCCTGCGGCGTCCCGCCTGCCCCGTCGTCGCCGCGCATTGACGCGAGGGGGCCTCGACCGGGACCTGAACTCTCCTCGTCGGGCTTCGAGGCGGAGTATCTGGTGTCGATCGACCGTGTCATCTCTCACCTCGAATCTCAGACGGACAGCAGAGCATCGCTTTGGGCGTCGTTTCCCTGGCCGTGTCGAGGCGGCCTGTTGCACGTTCCACGGCAATGCGAACCAAGCGCCTGCCCATCACAACTCCTAGAAAAATGTGTGCTGTACCCACGCCGGCCTGGGCGGTACATCGCTTGACTGCACCGGTCATACGGCCGACGTCTCGGCGTACCGGTATGCCTATACCCAGCCGGTCGCAGAGGTCTGGATGAACGGCACTGCATCAGTTCCGGACTGAGTAGATGTTTGGTAGTTATTTGGCTGGAAGATGCTGTACACTCGCTGGAAACTCCGAGGTAAGACTCCGCCCCCCAGCATCTGTTGTCAAGAGTCCACGACAAAACTCAACGGTCCACAGCACACCAGGTCCTGCGGCGGCACGTCGCCGATAACTACCAGACGTAACCAATGGGTTCGAAATAACTACTAGTCTTCCTCTCCGGGCCGATGAAGGAAGCGGCAGGTGGCGTCACCCTGGAGACCTGAAGCACCCACACATGGAATGAGGGGGTCTGCCGCACATGCCCGAGTCGAAGCTGCCAACGGCGTTCTACCAGCAGTTCGATGCCGACCTGTCGATCGAAGTCCCGGCACAGGCGTATGGGGGGTGGCAGAAGGCCGATCTGCCTCTTGACCTGGACCACACCGCGCTGGTGGTCATGCATGCCTGGGACGTCGGCACACCTGCGCAAAAGCCGGGCTGGTTCCGGGCGGTGGAGTACCTCCCTCGCTCGTACACCATTGCCGAGAACGTGTTCCCGCCGCTACTCGAAGCGGCACGCCGGGCCAAGCTGACGGTGCTTCATGTTGTCGGGGGGTCCGACTACTACTCGCATCTGCCGGGATACTCGGCGCACAGCGCGAATCCCCCCGAGGACCGGGATCCTCGCGCCACACCGGACCACACCTATGAAGAGTTGGTCAGATTCCGCAGGGAGCGGGTCTTCCCCGGCACGAGCAATCAACCCGACATCGACACCGGGCAGGATTTCAGCCCTTACGCACGGCCCCAGCACGACGAACGGATCGCAGCCAGCTCAGCCGAACTCGCCGCCCTGTGTGAAGCCGCCGGCATCAATCACCTCGTCTACGTCGGCTTCGCACTCAACGTCTGCCTGCTGTCTTCGGCCGGAGGCATGGTGGACATGACGCGGCTCGGCTACATCTGCTCGACTGTCCGGGGCGCGACGACCGCCGTGGAGAACAAGGAAACGGCGCGGGATCAGCTCAACCTCGCCAGCGCGTACTGGCGCGTCGCGGTACTGCACGGATTCGTCTACGAGCTGGACGACTTCGTTGCCTTCCTGGACAGCAACGTCCGATAGGCGAGCGACTCATGCGACGGCTACGGCTTCGATGTGCTCGTCCAACCACGCCAGGACCCCATCGACCTGGCGGGCATCGAAGTCGTGGCCGACGCCATCGAGGACTACATGCCGCAGCTGGTCCGAAGCGCCGGCGCTGGCGTATGCAGGGGCGCTGCCGTCGACGCACTCGGCGGTTCGCTGCGGGGTGCACAGGGTGTCACGGCTGCCGAAGGTGACCAGGATTTGAGGACCTGCTCACATCGCCCGGGCCAGGAGCGCGCGGCGCCGGGCAGGGACGCCGTGGCCCTCGCCCTGGTTACTGGGCTGACCTGGTAACGAGCAGCGCCCAGTCATCGGCGGCGGTGGGCTCGGGCGGGAGTTGCGCGGTGCCCTGGGCGTCGGCGATGTCGACCGAGCCGGCGGGTGTGTACTCGCCGGTCCGGGGGTCGAACCACTCCAGGGTGTAGGCGCCGCGCGTCAGGCCCGTGCGCTTTCCGGTGCAGGGCTTGCCTCCGTCGAGGCGGTGCGGGTAGTACACGACGGTGCTCGAGCGTCGGGGGTGGTGGGCGCGAACGCGAGTTGCGGATCGGTGGGCGCGTTGCCCGCCCAGGTGATGGCGGTCGGAGCTGGTGCGAGCCGCCACCACGGGAGTGCGGTGAAGAAGAACCTCAGATGGCCCATCTGCGCGGCGCCGGGCAGGGAGAGCCCCTCGGTCCAGGGAGTGCTGCCGAAGTTCTCTCTGTGAATCGATTCACATGCGGTGCAGATACACCGTTGCAGGCACACCTCCGCCGTACCGGGTGCGGCACGGGGTGTCGAGGGTTGATCAGGTGCGAGACGCGGACCGGGTACTGCGCTCGCGCGTGATCTGGGCGAGGGTGTCGAGGTAAGCGGTGCCGAAGCGGTCGTCGGGTTCGAGGTAGCTGTCCTCGGTCCACTCGTTCCACGCGTTGATCAGCACGGCCGGTGCTCCGGCGCGCTCGGCGACCTCGATCGCCTCGCGCAGGGCGGTGCCGAAGATCTCAGGGGAACGGTCGGTGGTGATACCGGTGTACGGGTAGCTGTGGTCCCGGTCATGGAGCCAGGGTTCCGTGCGCGGGCTCGGGTCCCAGCCCACTGTGACGTTGGGCAGGTAGGGAACCGGCTCCTGGCGCAGGTAGTGCGGCCAGGACATCGCGGCCTTGGCCGCGACGTGCGCGTACGGCGTGGCCGGGAAGCGGTCGAAGCCGTGGTCGTCGTGGTGCCACCACGTGTAGTGGGTGGTGCTGTCCGCGCCGAGCGCAGTGAGGAGGTCCAGCCGGTCGTCGACGAACCGTGACGAGACGAGGTTCAGGTGGAGGTCGACTCCTGCGGCAGCGGCCCGGTCCCGGAAGCCGTCCAGCAGGGCGCGGGTGGCCGCCACTCCCCCTTGGGCCTGGAGCAGGTCCGGGAGGTCGTAGACGGAAAAGTAGACACGACCGTCGATGCGCCAGTACGCCGGGTGGGTCAGATAGCGGTCGATGACGTGCTGTGTGGCCCGTTCGAAGGCGTACGTACTGGTAGGGGCGTGGAACCACGTGGGTGGGGTGGCGCTTGGACCGCCGTTCGCGGCCGGCGCGGTCGCCGGGTACAGGTGGAGCCAGGGGTGGTTGGCCCACATGAGCGCGAACCGGAAGTCGCCGTTGTCCAGCGCCGGAACCAGCGCCTCGTCCAAGAACCGGTTCAGGTACGGCCCGTCGTCGTACCAGTACCAGTCGAGGACGAAGCCGTCGAGCCCGGCGGCTCGCGCCGCCTCGACCTTGCGGCGGCCGACGGCCGGGTCCGCCTCGTCGGCAGCACCCCACATGGGGCTGCGCGGCCAGTGGTGGCCGGGAAAGTGCGGCCCGGCTGCGCGGAGCACCTCCCACTCGGTCCATTCGCTGCGTACGAGGAGGTCGTTGCGCCGGTCGGCGTGGTACTGCGGGAAGTAGTAGGCAAGCAGGTCAGTCGGCATCGGTTGCTCCGCCGTGGACGATGAGACGGACCACTTCATCGACCGAGGAGTCGGCGGTGTGCCGGATTCCGGCGACCCTCCCCAGCCGCAGCACCATGATCCGGTCTGCGGTTCTCCACACCTGCTGGAGGTTGTGGCTGACGACGATGACGCTCGTTCCCCGGTCGCGCAGATCCCGGATCAGTGTGAGTACCCGCTCGGACTCCTGTACTCCGAGAGCTGCCGTGGGCTCGTCCATGATCACGATGTGAGCGCCCTGAAGCAGGACGCGGGCGATGGCGACCGTCTGGCGCTGGCCGCCCGAGAGCAGGCTGACCGGGACTCGGACGCTGGGAAGCCGGAAGGTGAAGTCACGCAGGACCTCCTCCGACTTGGCAATCATCGTCTTGCGGTCGACGAAGGGGCCGCGGCGGGGCTCTCGGCCCAGGAACAGGTTCGAGGCGACGTCCCGGGTGTCCACCAGCGCCAGGTCCTGATAGACGGTGGCGATGCCGGCTTCCGACGCGTCGAGCGGGCCTTTGAAGCGCCGCTTGACGCCGTCCACCTCGATCGAGCCCCCGGGATCGGGGTCGTAGGCGCCGGAGAGGAGCTTGATCAGTGTCGACTTGCCGGCGCCGTTGTCGCCGACGACGGCCAGTACTTCGCCCCTTTTGAGGTCGAACGAGACCCCGGTGAGGGCGCTGACATGGCCGAAGCTCTTACTGAGGTCGCTGGTGCGCAACACCGTGGTGGACTGGCCGTCGGCTGCGGTCGTCATCGGCGGCTCCTCCTCTCTGCGATCGCACCGAGCACGACGGCAAGCACGAACACCAGCCCGCGGACGAGCTTTTGGGTGTAGGAGTCGACGTCAAGGAGAGTGAGGCCGTTGTTGAGTACGCCGATCAGCAGCACACCGGCCAGCGTTCGCTGAATACGTCCGGCGCCGCCGCCCAGGCCGATGCCGCCCAGGAGTACCGCCGCCAGGACGTCGAACTCCGCTCCCTGGCCGAAGGTCGGTCCGCCCGAACCGGCGCGCCCGGTGCTGATGATGCCGGTGATGCCGGCCAGGACCGCGCACAGGACGAGCACCGCGACGTAGAGCGGACGCACCCGGATACCCGTGCGCTGAGCCGCGGTCTCGTTTCCGCCGGTGGCGTAGATGTGGTAGCCGAACCGTGTGTAGGTCAGGACCACGTACAGCGCCGCGTACAGCACGATCATGACGATGAGGGGGGCCGGGAGCCCGAGCGGCCGGGCGTTGACCGCGCCCTGCAGGGTGGTGTCGGTGACCACGACGTTCTCCCCGCCGGTGAGCTGCAGCGACAGCCCGTACACGGCAACGCTCACCGCGAGCGTGGCGATGATCGAGTTGAGGCCGATCCCGACGACGAGGGTGGCGTTCACGGCGCCGACGGCGAATCCGACGAGCAGACCCACGGCGAGGGAGGCCCAGATGCCCAGCCCCCAGGTCTGGAGGGCGGTCGCGGTCATGACCGAGGTGAGTCCCTGCGTCGCGCCGATCGTCAGATCGAGCTGACCCGCGATCAGGGCGACCGTCATGCCGGCCGCGAGGATGCCGGTGACGGCGATCGCCTGGCCGATGTTCAGCAGGTTCCGCTCGGTGAGAAAGAACTCGGAACTCACCGAGAAGTAGCTCACCAGGGCGAGTAGCGCCAGGTAGATCCCGAGGTCCAGGGCGAGGGCGGCCCAGGGGCGGCGCCGTTGCTCAGATTCCGCTGACTTCGCCGTGCCGCCCCCATCCCCGGCTGCGGGGGGCGCCAGCCCCGCGTTCTTCTGTGTCGTTGTCATCCCTGTCCCTTCGGGATCCGCGCGCCGGCAACTACTTGGCGCGGGCGTCGTTCGGGTAGTACTTGTCGACGTTGTCGGCCGTCAGCACGCGGTTGACCTGGTACTCGGCGAAGTCGTCGTCGCGCAGGGTGGCGATCGCCGCCTCGACCCAGTTCCAGCCCTCGGCATAGGGCTGGTAGTCGATTGCGCTGATCAGCATGTCCTTGTTCGCCCGGTCGCGCAGCGCGTGCCGGGCGGCCGGGTCGCCGCCGTTGGCCACGGCAAGGACGTCCTGGTTGCGTTTGCCGGACTTGGCCGCGTTCAGCGCCCCCACCACGGGCTCGTCGCCGTAGCTGACGACGGCGACCACATCGTCGGGGTGCGCGGTGAGGAAGTCGGTGAAGGTGTCCTGCGCCGCCACGGTCGGGTCGGTCCCCGGCGGGACCAGGCGGAAGGTGTCGGATGTGGATACGCCCCACTCCGCCCGCGCCTTGGCGAAGGAAGCATTGACGCGGGCGTCGCACGGCGGGCAGTTCCCCGCGCTGATGCCGGCGACGATCAGGTGCTTACCCTTCCAGGCGCTCTTCTGCTTCTCCTTGACCGGGCCAGTGAGCTGCTCGACGGCGAGTTCGCCGACCTTCCGGTCATTGATTCCGAAGTCCTTGGCGCCCTTCATCGCGCCGTCGATGAGCAGGACCGGGGTGTCGTCGCGGTTGGCGGCGGCGACCGTCGGGGCGTTCAGGCTGCTGCCGCCACCGCCGATGAGGTCCGGTTGCTTGACGGCAAGGTCGTCGTACTTCGACTGCGCCTGGTCGTACTTGAAGGAAAGGTCGGCCTCCATCAGGTCCACCCCGTAGAACTTCGCCGCGGCCTTCATTCCCTGCGACCAGCTCGCGAAGAACGGGAAGCTGGTGGAGGGGTTGATGAATGCCAGCCGGTACTTCTCGTGCGTCTTGGGCACCGCGTACAGCGAACGGACCTTGTAGGTCCCCGTCGCCTTGGCCACATCGGCCGCGGTGTATGAACCACTGCCGCCCTTGACCATCCCGCGGGAGCCGTTCGCCCCGCCACACGCGGTCAGCACGAGGGCCGCGGACACTACGACGATGAGCCCGCGCAGACGGCGGCGACTCGCGATTTCGGGCATGTAGAGTCCTCTTCATTGCAGGTGAAGCGGGGTATCAAGATTGGAACGATTCAATGCCCGTTACCGTAGAGAGCTGGATATGGGCCGTCAAGGGTTTGTGCACGGCCCCCGATGAGAAGCGATGAGAAGCAAGGTTGAGTGACGCGTGCACGCTGAGAAGTTCCCCCCGGCCCCGAGTCGGGTGACGATCAAGGATGTCGCCCGCGTTGCCGGGGTAGCTGTGGGGACAGTGAGCAACCTGCTCAACGCGCCCGACAGGGTGACACCCGACAAGCGGCGCCGCATCGAGGCCGCGATCCAGGATCTGGGCTATGTGCGCAACGTGAGCGCGGCCACCACGCGCGCGGGCCGCAGCATCGCCCGCACCATCGGCTTGGTCGTCGTCGACGTCGCCAATCCGTTCTTCACCGAGGTCACCCGGGGTGCCGAGGACGCGGCGAACTCCGCGGGCCGACTGGTCATCCTGTGCAACTCCGACGCCGAGTCCCGCAAGGAACGCCAGTACCTTCAGGTGCTGGAGGAACAGCGGGTGCTGGGTGCACTGATCTCCCCTGTCGCCTCCGACCGACGCCGGCTCGTCTCACTCCGGGAGCGCGGCATGGCCGTGGTGCTCCTCGAACGCCAGCACCGGGGCTTGTGCGGCGTCACGGTCGACTCGGTCCAGGGTGGCGACCAGGCCGTGAGTCATTTGCTGGACCTGGGGCACCGGCACATCGCCTTCGTCTCTTCCGGCCTGGCCGTCCCACAATTCAGCAATCGGCTCAAAGGAGCCCAGACTGCCTGCCGACGCGCCGGGCTGAACCCCGACACCGCCCTGGTCCACCTTGAGTCACCCCATGTGGACGGCCGCCGCGCCGGCCGGCAAGCGGCAGGGCGCATCCTCGGCGAACAACTCCCCGTCACTGCGGTGTTCGCCGCCACCGACGTGATCGCCCTCGGCCTGATCAACGAGCTGATGTCCCGCGGGCGGTCGGTACCCGGTGATTTCTCCGTTGTCGGCTTCGACGACATCTCCGACGCACTCCGCGCGCCGATCCCCCTCACCACTGTCCGGCAGCCGATGCGCGAGCTGGGGCGCCTCGGCACCGAGCTGCTCATCGCCGAGGCGACCGACCCGCGGCATCGGCACCGTCGGCTCGTCCTCGACACCGAACTGATCGTCCGCGCCTCAACCGCGGCGCCCGCCGCGGGCACGGCCGACGCGCAGTGACAACAGTGCGTCGCCGAGCGCCCCAAGGCGGCCACCAGCGGGAAGCGGAACCCCAGGGCCCACCGCAGCGCGAAATGTAACGCTACGGGTGAGTTCAACTGCCGCCCTGCCACCCTGCTGCGGCCGCGCCCGCGAAGGCGTGCAGGGAGCATAAGCCGGCCACGACCATGTCGGTCGGCCCGGTGCCGTCGATGCCCTGCTCGGGTGGCTACTCACGTACGCCGATCCGCGCAGCGGGATGTGGGCCTCGCCCCGGCCGGTCGACTGCCTGCTGCAGATGGTCAGCGGCTTCTCTCGTGCATCGCGCGATACGTTCGCCTCCTCGGCTATCGCCCCCGCGGCGTCCACCGCCCGGAACCGTGAACAGGACTCCGCCTCTCATGACGGCGCTGCCAGGCCGGCGGCATGGGAACCAACGCACCTGGGCCCCCGCCCCGCCCACGCAAAGGCCCGGGCATCAGCGGCCGGACGAACTTCCACTCGTCATCGGACAGTTCATGGCGACGTATCCATGACGGCCCGCCAGTTGAACTGACGAGTCATCGAAAGATCGAGGCAAACGCCCACTGCCAACGCCGCGATCAAAGGTCGGCAAGATTGTCCAACTACGACCCAACTGACCCTGGCAGAAATCTTTCCGGCAAGGGCTATGGTCCTGCTGTGGGCTTGCGGACAGGTCGCCGACAATTGGCAACGGCATAAAGCTGGCAACTTCCAGGCTCAGCGGCAGAGGGCGTAAACGTAGGGCGCATATCAGATAAACCAGCGTCAACCTGCCGACGAACAACACATGTAGAAGGGCAGCGGTGCTGGATGTTCCAGCGGTGCCGGCAGCGCACGATCGTCTGACTACTGCTCAACCATGTGCCATCCGCAGAGGCCGCGCGTGGCTGATGTCTGTAGCGCAAAGTCCACGGGAGCCTCACTGGACCCGTGCTGTGTCTGAGTGTGGCCGTGAGCCGTTCCATGATCAGTGTGTCATTCCCGTGTCGATTCGTGGAGGTCAGTCATGTCTGTTCGCCATTCGAATGCTGGGGCAAGTGGTGGTGGCGCGAGTCGCCGGAATGTTCTCAAGGCGGCGGCGGGCGTGGCCTGCGGGACCGCGTTGGGTCTGTCGGGTGCCACCTCGGCAGCGGCATCGGGTGTCGGGGAACCGCGTTCCCCTCGTACGCTGGTCGGCGCGATCCGCTGGGATGCCTATACCGGCACGGACACGAGGCACGGCATGGGGTCGAACCGCTGCCTGTCTCCGGACGAGTACCATTTCCGGTTGCCGTTCTACTCCGACATCGCCGTGCACGAGCCGGCGCTGATCGACCAGGGCTTCGACACGGAGGCGACGGGGGCCGCTCCGTCCGGCTGGAGCGTTGCGGCGGGGACCGGTGCCGGGGTGTCGGTCGCGCAAGTGTCTGATCGTGCGGGCAAGTGTGTGCGCCTGCACGACGAGTCGTCGGGGCAGGCCACGATGTCGCGCGGGTTCGCCTCCCAGAGCCGGGCTGTCACCGTGCGGTGGGACTTCAAGGAGACAGTCGCCGGCAACTGGGCCCGAGCGCTGGCGACCGGTGGACCGGCCACCGTCGTCGACATCGTCACTCGGCAGGACGCCGGCGGCAGGCAACTGGTGTACCGCACCCCTTCCGGGACCTGGGAGGTCGTCCAGCCCATCGCCGACGACACCTGGTACTCCGTCAGGGTCATCGTCGATCCGGCCCCGCCTGCAGGCGCCACGCCGTGGGTGGACATCTTCGTCGACGGGGTACGCAGAGTCTTCCACGCCCCGCTGCTCGGTTCCCCCGCCGCACTCGACAAACTCCACTTCCAGACCAACCCCGCCCTGGCCACCGATCTGTATGTCGACAACGTCAGCGTCGTGGTGACCGAGTCGGTCAACTGCGACGGAACCAGCCAGGAGGTCATGGACCAGGAGATCCGGTTCGCCAGCGCCGCCGGTATCGACTACTGGGCCATCGACTACTACTCCAACCCGGAGCTGAGACAGGCCAGGGATCAGCGAGCAGATGCGAGATTGCGCCCGGGCCGACAGGGGCCCGGGCGCGCTGCGTGAGCCACGTGATCACATCAGCGGCCTGTCGACCCGCCGGGAGTGTCCTGCCGATGAGACTTCCAGGATTTCGCAGGCATTGATCCAATGAGTGGTTCCAGGCGGTGACGTCCCGCGTTCGGGCAAGCTGAACGTCTGTGACGTTGAACTGGCGGAGTCATTACCGCAGTTGATGGAAGTACGGGTCGACGCGGTGCGCGCGGGCGCACGCATCGCCTGGGGCCGTTCGTCCGCCGAGCCGACACCCTTGTGAACCTCCAAGGCTCGGCTGGCTTCTTGCACCATTCCGGCGGGTGAAACAGGCCCCGCCTTCATTCCGTCCATGGATATATGAACTGTTCCTCGAGGTGGTCCGGCTTGCCCCGGCACGGGCGGGCACGGTCGACTACTGGCGTCGGCGCACCGTGCACACCCGACAAGGACCCCACACACGTAGCGCGCGGTGCTTGTCCGGGACAGACCATGGGCAAGGCTGTGACCAGCCCGGACAAGGCGCGTCCTGTCCGGGACAACTGTTCTTCATTGCAATGGCCCAGCGTGTGCCAGCAGGCTCGGGACCGCTAACTCCGTAGCGCGGCCACTCAGAAAGATGCCGCTGACGAAGAAGAGGAGGTGTCGCGGGTGGCACGGTCAACCTGGCTGAAGAAAGCGCTCCTGCCGTGTGCTGTTGCCGTGACAGCAGTGGTGATGCAGGCGTCTCCAGCGAGTGCCGGCACGTGGAAGAACGAAATCTATGCGGGATGGGGCTCTGTGACCGGTTACATCTCGCACGGCTCGTCATCCAACACGGGTTGCTCCTACGCGAAGGTGAACAGCACGTATGCCTCGGTCCTGCAGGACAACGGCGCAGGCGACGGGTACGGAACCATCGCGTACCTCATGTACACGGACTGCGCCACCGGCAAGATCAAGCACCAGGCGATCGGTGAAGCTCACTACGGCGGCGCGGTCCGTCTCAGTACGAGCCCCGTCTACAACGCCAAGCTTCCTCGGTTCCTGCTCTGCAGGACGTCACAGGACGGCGGCAAGTGGATCGACTGCGAGACCTGATGAGGAGGCACAGCAATGAAGCGAATTGCTCAAGTGATCGCAGCGCTCGGGGTGGCAATCGCCGCGATCTTCATCACAGCCACAGCGGCACAGGCGTACTCCCGTTCGTTCGCCCTGTGGTCAACGGATGGCGGCTGGTACCACGGAGCATGGGGGCAGGGAACTCTCAACACGAGTTCCGATGACTTCTCCAAGTGCTCCAGGCTCTGGGTCACCAGAGGAAAACTCACAGACGAGGACGCTGATGGCAGTGGCGCCATCGCCTGGCTCGCCTACACCGACTGTGCCACCGGCGAGCGAAACTACTTCAAGCTGGGAAGCGTGGCAGGAGAAGGGAAGAGTACTGAACTGACCACCGCTCCCGTGTACAACGCCAAACATCCGACAGTGATGGTCTGCCTCTACAAGGGCTCGTCCCAGATGCGGGACTGCGGCTCCAGCTGGTAGCAGGCCAGGACTGGTAGGTACAGCCGACTGACCTGACAGCTCGTCCCGCGGCAGGCCCCCATAATTTTAGGGGCCTGCCGCAGCGCCGCTTGACAGCGGGAACTGTACTGGAACCGGGGCACGCGTCGAGGCCGCGGTCGCCAAGTTCGCGTGGCACGGCCGTGAACGGATCGGCCTGCTCCGGGCCCGCAACCACGTGACCGTCCTGCACGGCCTGCGCTATAGCCGGACGGAGTCCGCGACACCACCCCTACAGCCCCGACTCCGATCCGACTTGGCTATGACGAGGTCGACCACGTGGGCTGGGTCACCGGTGACCAGGTCTACGGCGCCAACCCGAAACTGCGCACGGCTCTGGAGGAACGCGGCATCGGATATGTTCTCGCGGTGGCCCGCTCGGCCGAAGTGACCACCGGCACGGGCACGTTCCGCGCAGATGCCCTGGCGCGGAAGATGCCCAGGCGGGCCTAATGAGCCGTCATCGCCTTCCGGCCGGCCAGCGGGCACGGTCTGATCCCAGAACTCGAGCACTTCCGGCAACGAACGTGCTCACCTGCTGGCGGCTACGCCATCGAGTCTCTACGAGAGCATCGCGGAGTTCGAGGCGTCGCTTCCGGCGCACGGCCAGGCGCTTGAACTGGCGGAGCAGGGCGAAGGTCTGCTCGACGACAAAGCGGAGCTTGCCCAGCCCCCTGATGTTCGGGGCGCCCCTACGGGAAACCACCGGCAGGATCCGGCTGCGCCGCGGCTCACGGCGCACGGACGTTGAGTCGTACGCCTTGCCCGCCCAGGACGGACTCGGGCCGCCGTCACAGTCGAGGGGCCGTCCGGCGACGGGTGGGATGCCGTCGACCACGTTGTGGGTCTGGGTGATGTCGTTGACGTTGGCGGCGGTCGAGGACGTGGAGGCCGGTGCCCTCGCCGTTGCAGCTGTGAGTGGATCGAAGCCAGGAAATATTGTCCGGTGATTGAGCAACGTTGTCCAAGGACTATCGGAATGCCAGTCGCTACACCTCGAAATATATACCGGACTATCTCGTGATAAATCTTGGCACGAATGATCCTTCAACTGGGACAAAGGCGCCGAATTTCAAGCCCGCATATACGACGTTCCTTGAAAATGCGAGAACGCACTATCCTGACGCCGTGATTTTTGCAATGTCGCCATTTAATGGCGCTCATAGAAATTAGACATCCGAAACGGTAGGCGCAAGAAATGCCGCTGGAGACGCGAAGGTAGTATACATTGACACGTCTGGCTGGATTGATACTGCGACAGAGACAACTGACGGTACGCATCCAACTATCGCCGCTCACGATAAGATTTCCATTAATCTAGCGGCGTCGATTCAGAATTACTTGGCTGCGCGGCATTGAGCAAGTTTTCGGCCTCGGCGTATGCCATCAGCTCGTAACGCGGTGGCGGCACGCGGGCGTGTTCGAGCGCCTGATGGAGGAGCTGATCGCCAAAGCGGCGCAGCGGGTACGGGTGGACTTTTCGCTGGTCAGCGTGGACTCCAGAGTGGTACGCGCGCATCACGACGCGGCCGGGATGCGGGTGCGCGAGGAGGTCCTGACGGCCCTGCAGGAGGCTGCCATCGCCGAAAAGGGGGTGACGGCCAGGGACGAAAACCGCAGGACTGCGGCAACGCCCCGGCCGATGCCGCCGAACGCGCCGAGCGGCGACGCATCCGGCGGTGGCGCCGGGCCCCGGCTTGAGAGCCGCCCGGCTGGGCCGTTCGGGCGGCGGGCCGACCACCAGGGTCCGCCTCGCTGCCGAGCGACGCTGCTGTCCGCGTTCCGTGGTGCTGTGGTCGATGACCACTCCAGTGTGGTGCGCGACATCCGCGACCGGGTCCGCGCACAGGTCACGGCGGAGTGAGCCGTGGGGTCACATGCCGGCGAGGCGCTGGACCTTGGCGAGTTTGCAGGTGATGTCTGAGGTGACCTGGGCCGTCCCGTTGGCCGTTTCCTTCGCCTGTTGGTTCGCCGCCAGACTGTTCGAGATTGCGGCGCCCTCCGCCACCCTCGTCCCTCCGCCGTCGACGAACTCGAGCCGAATGGTGTAGGTCGCCGTGTCGCTGCCGTGGTTGGTCACCGTGAGTTCGGCCTTGGGGATCTTCGTGACGGCGTCGACCGTGCAGGAGTCGATCGTCACGTCAGCCGAGGTTGACGCGTCCTTACCGACAGTGGCCGTCGGAGCGGCGGTTGCGGCGGTGACCGACGGGGGGATGGCGGTCGGGGTGCTGTTGTCGCCGCCGGTGACAGCGCGACCGTCGCTGGACGAACATGCGGTGACAGCGGACAGGGCGACCACGGCCAGCAATGCTGCCGTGGACATGGTCCTTGTTCGGATGCGCAACGGACCTTCTCTTCCTCTGGAGGGGCGACGAGCACAGACAGGATATCAGCTCATATGGATGGCGGAAGATGGCCATTCATGTGAGCTGATATCGGTTGGCTGGGTCGGGCGGTCGGCGGCTGGTCCGTTTCCAGGGGACCTATCGAGCCGAGGTCGAGGGGTCGGGTTTCGCACCGGTCAGAAGCGGCCCGAGGTCCTCGCTCCTCCACGCGTCGAACAGCACTCGTGTCGAACCAGTGGGCCGCGCGGTCAGTCGTACGACGTGGGAGGGGCCGCCGATGACCTTGGCCCGCGGCTGGGTGAGGAGGTTCGACCAGGGCTCGGCGGACAGGCGGGAGGCCGTCGACTTCACCCGGCCCGGCCAGGCCGACGCGAGCGCCTCTGCCGCGTCCTGGCTCGCCGTCGTCATGCAGACGACCTGAGTGGCATCGGTCCCGGACGACCCCGTGACTCCGATGCCCAGCGGCGTGGCCGCGATCTTCAGGTCGAGGCCGATCTGTGCGGCCTCGACCTGGCCGAGGCAGTCCGCGATCCCCCCGACGGCCTCGTTGTCGGCCAGCGGCTTGGTGCCGGTGAGTGCCTGGTCGATGTCCGCGCTCGCTCCTGCGTAGACGATGCGTTGCGGTGAGACCCGTACGACGTTCAACGCGGTGACGATGCCCAGCTGCGCGAGCGGATCCTTCTCGTCGATCTTGTGGTGGTCGCGGATGATCCAGGTCGTTTCTCCGCCGGCGAGGTCGTGCTTCGTGTACCCGAGCTTCCGCAGCTTCGAGCCGATCGCCGTCGTATTGAAGGATCCGTACAGGAAACCGACCGGGTCGGGCTCATAGCCGACCGAGAGGGCGGTCCGGGCCGCGAACGGGTCGATGCCGGTCAGATCTGGCAGCAGCGCCGCGGCATCGGCCAGCTTCGGCTCGCCGTACCCGAGCAGCGGGTCCCGCTTCGAGCCGGACCCGCCGTCGCTCCGGGAGCGGACCCCGGCCACGTCGCCGAACTCGACCCAGCCTCGCGTCAGATGGATGTCCTGTACTCCGCTCAGCGCGGTGACCAGCGCGGTTCCCGGTCTCTTGCCGTCATCGTCGCCCTTCACCGCGCCGCTCGTACCGCAGCCACTCGCGATGACGACCGACAGGACCGCGCATGCTCCGCTTCCCCACCGCGCCGCGTGGGATCGTCCTGGCTTCAAGAATCTGCCCCCGACCTCAATGATGTGAACCCAGATTCATGAGGTTACATCATCCATTCATATGAGCTGAGTCTGTCGGGCTCGCGACGGCAACATCTGGTCGGATGTTTGCCAGCACTGTGTTGGGGTCTCGCACAAGTTCCGTGATCCGGTGATGCCTTGTAGTCGTCGATCTTCTATTCGTTGGTGTGCGAGTCGCCTCGAAATCGCTCCGCGTACGGGTGACGCGGCCGGCATTCGGTGGCCGTGAACGAGGTGTTGTCCCGGCTGCAGGAGTTGTTGTTCCCTTCAGTCCCCGGTGTCGTCGTCGTGGCCGTGCATGCGGCTGGCGAGGCGATACGCGTCGAGGCCCGGTGCACGCCCACCGGCGCCTCCTGTCCGGACGGCGCTCAGTGGGACGAGTGTGATCGGGCCGGCTCTGGCCGGCCGAGCCGGTGCCGGTCTCTGGACGACTTCGCGCTCCGGCGCGGCCACGTCTACGGAACGGTCGTGATCGACGCCGAGACCCACCAGGTCCTCGGCCTGCTGCCCGAGCGCGACACCGCCACTCTCGCCCCCTGGCTCGCAGCCCATCAGGACATGGTCAAAAGCCGCAAGCGCCAACTCCCCAGCAAACTCAACCCGTTCAAGCCTTCCCTGGCCGACCGCTGGGCCGCGACCGACGGGAACGTGACCGTCCTCAATCTCCACCGGGAGATCCCCGCGCGCGGTTTCCGCGGCCACTACTCCCTCGTCCGCGACTGGATCCGGCGCGAGCTGCCCCAGCGAGACGGCTTCACACCCGCCCCACCACCGCCATCGACACGGCAGGTGACCGGCTGGCTCACCCGACGTTCCGCCATCCTGACCGAGGAAGAGAAGCTGCACCACAAGGCCGTACTCGACCGCTGCCCGGAACTGGCCTCCGCCGCAGAGCTGACCAACTCGTTCGCGGAGATGCTCACCACACTCACCGGGGCCTGCCTGCCCGAGTGGATCACCGAGGCCAACGACGCCGGCCTGCCCGGCATCAGCAGCTTCGCCGCCGACCGAGATCTTCCCTGGGCCAGCCACGTCCACCCGGCACAGCCCGTTCTTCTACCAGCTGCTGCACTCCCTCGGCGTCCTCCCCGCCGATGCCCCGACCCCGGTCCGCATGTTCAGCAGGATGTTCCCCGGTCAGCTCACGGTCGAGTAGCTCATCGACCGCTACCACCTCGCCTGCAGACCCGTACGCGACCTGCTGGTGAGCTACTTGAAGGAGCGTCAGCCATCGGTTGACTACAACACGCCGACCGGCCTGGCGACCGCGCTCGCACTGTGGTTCTGGAAGGACCTGGAGAACCACCACACCGGCGTCGACTCGCTGCGGCTGGCCCCGGACATCGCCGCCGGCTGGAAGAGGCGCCTGCAGACCCGGACCGTCCGCACCACCAACGAGCACGGCGACGTCGTGGAGACCACGGTGGAACGGGCCGCGGCCTCCGACACCCTGATGACGGTACGGGTCTTCTATCTGGACCTCGCGCAGTGGGCACTGGACGAACCTTCCCGCTGGGGCCCGTGGGCGGTCCCCCGCCCGGTCCGCGTCGACGACATCCAGCACCACAAGATGAAGTCCCGCCGCAAAGCCCGGATGGACCAGCGCACCCGCGAACGCCTCCCCGTCCTCCCGGTCCTGGTCGCAGCCGTCGATGGGAACCGCAAAGCCGCCGCCCGTCTGGAAGCAGCCGGGCGCATCCACCCCGGCGAGATGTTCACCGCCGACGGTCAGACGCTGCGGCGCGCGAGCCTGAAGCGGCCCTCGCCCCACATCTGGGCCGAGGAACCCGAAACCGGCCGACGCCGGAACCGGGCCCGGGAGGAGAGCAACGCCTTCTGGGGCTGGGCCACGGTCGAGGTCCTGCGCATGACCGTTATACGGATCGAGGAGCTGAGCGAGCTCTCGCACTACAGCCTGGTCCAATAACGGCTGCCGAGCACCGGCGAACTCGTGCCGCTGCTGCAGATCGAGCCCTCCAAGACCGACGAGGAACGGCTCCTGGTGGTCTCCCCGGAACTCGCCGACGTGCTCGCCGCGATCATCTGCCGGATCCGCACCGCCGACGGCAGTGTCCCCCTCGTGATCGTCTACGACCATCACGAGAAGGTCTGGAACCCGCCCGCGCCCCTGCTGTTCCAGTGCTGTTCCAGCGCAAGATCGGCCTGGAGGACAGGCCGATCCCCATCGACGGCATCCGCACCCTCCTCCAGGACGCGCTCGCCGCAACCGGGCTCACCGACACACCGGGACGACCGCTGCACTTCGCCCCCCGCACGACTTCCGAAGAATCTTCACGACCGACGCCGTCATGAACGGCATGCCGCCCCACATCGCCCAACTGGTCCTGGGCCACCGCGACATCAACACGACCATGGGATCCAAGGCGGTCCATCCCGAGGAAGCCATCAACGGGCACCGCGCTTTCATCGCCCGCCGCCGGGAACTGCGTCCCAGCGAGGAATACCGCAGCCCCACCGAGCAGGAGTGGGAGGAGTTCCTCGGCCACTTCGAACGCCGCAAGGTCGCGCTCGGCGACTGCGGGCGAGCCTACGGCACCAGCTGCATCCACGAGCACAGCCGCGTCAGATGCCCGCTCCTACGGGCCGACCCTGGTCAGCGGCCCCGCCTGGCCGACATCCGCGACAACCTCATCGCCCGCATCACCGAAGCCGAACGCGAAGGTTGGGGCGGCGAAGCCGAGGGCCTCAAAGTCAGCCTCGCCGCAGTGAACGCCAAGCTCGCCCAGCTCGACAACCTCATCGCCAGCCGAACCGAAGCCGTCGACCTCGGCATGCCCGCCTTCCCGAATGTCGCCGGCCAGCACGTCACCACCGACCGCCACCACCACCAGGACAGTTCCGCATGACACCCGTCGACACCAGCCCGGCGACCGCCCGATTATTGCGCCCTTAAGCCCTCACAGGGCATCGGCGAGGCGATCTACCTGGCTCGCGTCGAGGCCGTAGCAGTAGAGCATGACCTCGTCGGCGCCGAGGTCGGCGAAGCGGGCGATCGCATCGCCGACCTCGGTGGGCGTGGCGAGCAATCCGGCGACCATCCGGTCGGCCATGCCAGTGAAGGTGTAGTACGCGTGCATGTTGGCCTGGGCTTCGTCGATCACGTCTTGAGGGCCGAGGGCGACGTTGACCTGCGCGACAATGCGCGGTTCGCCGTCGCGGCCGTACTCCTTCCAGAAGGTGCGGACGGTGTCGAACAGGCCGCCTGCCCACGAGGGCGCCGCGGCGGCGAGGAAGCCGTCCCCCCAGCGAGCAACGCGTTCGAGCGCGGCGGGCTTGAATCCACCGAAGAGCACCTCGGGGCCGCCGAGTCGGGCCGGCGCGGGGCCGATCGGGCCGACGCCGTCGCCGTACGGCCCGCCGGACCAGAGGCGGCGCATCACTGCCATCTGCTCGTCGAGGCGTCGGCCTCGGCTGCGCTTGTCGGTGCCCGTGGCCTGGTGGTCGTCGTCCCGGCCGCCGATGCCCAGGCCGAGGACCAGGCGGCCACCGGCCATCCGGTCCAAGGTGGCGGCCTGCTTGGCGAGGAGGGCGGTATCGCGCAGCGGGGCGAGCAGCACCTCGGTCTGGACGCGGATGCGGGAGGTAGCGCCTGCGAGGACGGCGAGCGCGACCAGGGGTTCGGGGTTGTCGTAAACGAGCCGGTCCAGCAGGCCGAGTGTGCTGAAGGGCCCGGCGTCGGCGCGCTGGGCCCAGGTGAGAAGGGTGGTCGGGTCGCCGATGGGCAGGCCGATACCGACGTTCATGAGGGAGACCTCCGAAAAGAAGGGTCGACAAAGACTGCTGCCGCCCCTCCGGCACCTCAGCGGGTGGGACGCTCCCGCTCTGCGGCGTGCTTCTGGGGAACGTCTCGTCGAAGTCATCTGACCTTAGGGCGAACCGTGTTCATGGGACAAGCCAATTCGGCCGGCCCCTGCCCCCAGCAGTTACAGGCAAGACGTCCGGACCCGCTTTAGTACAGAGAACGTCCCGGAGGCGCCTCCCTCGCCAAGCTGAACGTGACGATCGAGCAGTGGGATGAACGAGGACGAGCGGCGCCGGATCGGCTCCCGGCCGCGGCCGGTGAGCAAGTACTTCGCCATCGAACGGCTGCTGCCGCAGCCGTTGCCGGGCGAACCCTTCGAGATGGGGCGGCTGTTCAGCCTGCGGGTGGACCGCTTCAGCCAAATCAGTGTCCGCACCGAGGCTGCCATGGCCGGCAGAATATCCAGGAGCATGGGGGCCGCTCTCGGGCTAGCATCCGCAGTCGCACTTCTTCCGTTCGCCATCCAAGGAACCCACCCATGCCGCGTCGTCCGACCGTTTCCATCACGGAGTTCTCCGTTTCCGACCGCGAGGCCGGGCCCTATGGAATCGTTGCCGGACCAGACGGCGCATTGTGGTTCACCATGGTCCATCACGGACGGATCGGCCGGGTCACACCCGACGGCGACAACACCTCCTACCCGCTCGAACCGGCTTCCAGCGGGCCGTCGATCATCGCAGCGGGGCCCGATGACGCACTGTGGTTCACCGAGTTCCGCAGCCACCGCATCGGCCGCATCACCGCGGCCGGAGACGTCGCCTCGTTCCCGCTGCCGACTTCGGATGCCGGGCCGTTCGGGATCGTGGCGGGCCCTGATGACGCGCTGTGGTTCACCGAAGCCAACGCCGACCGCGTCGGCCGCATCACGACCGACGGTCACGTCACCGAGTTTCCCCTTCCGATCGCGGGAGCCTTCCCGTCAGCCATCGCCGCCGGCCCGGACGACCGGCTGTGGTTCACGATGAATCAGGCGAACGCGATTGGTGCTATCGGAAGCGACGGCGCCGTCACCGTCCATTCGTTGCCGACGCCTGCCAGCGCCCCTGTCGGCATCACAGCCGGCATCGACGGCGCCCTGTGGTTCGTCGAGATCGGAACCGGCCAGGTCGGCCGGATCACCCCGGACGGGAAGATCAACGAATTCGCCCTGCCCGACCCCACGTCACGCCCGCACGCCATCGCTGCCGGCGCCGACGGGAACTGCTGGTTCACCGAGTGGGGAGCCAACCGCATCGGACGGGTCACCCTCGACGGCCGTATCGACGAATACGATCTCCCCAGCCCGTCCTCCGAGCCGCACGGCATCGCCCAAGGACCGGACGGCGCAATGTGGACCGCTCTCGAGATCGGGACGATCGCACGGCTCGCCACACACTGAGACGACATATGACGGCAGCGACGCGGGGTGGGCGCGCCTGCCGAGCCGGGGGTGAACACCGTCGTAAACCAGCTGATGGGCTCACCGCGCGTGCGATCAGTCGCAGAAGCGGTGGCCCGCTCGGGGTCTCGTAGACCATCCAGTTGATGACCTGCTGGTCCTCCGCCCGAGGCCGGACGGTGGCTACCCGGGGCATCAGTGGAGCGAGTGACTCCCGCTCCTGGTCGGTGAGTTCATGACGGCGTATCGCTCCACCATGATCTACCAAGGTCCACCACCAGGTGATCCTTGAAGACGGACCCTGGTCCCCCTCACACCAGGTCGAGGAAGTGGAGCACGGCCAGCACCCTGCGGTGGTCGGCGTCGGCCTTGGGCAGGTCCAGTTTGGTGAAGATGCTGTTGATGTGCTTGGCAACCGCGCTTTCGCTGATCACCAGACCTGCTGCGATGCCCGCGTTGGATCGCCCGCTCGCCATGAGTTCCAGGACCTCGTGCTCCCGCTGGGTGAGGCGGTCGAGGGGACCGCTGTGGCGGCGGACGAGGAGCTGGGAGACGACTTGCGGATCGAGCGCCGTGCCACCGGCCGCGACCCGGCGCAGGGACTCCGCGAACTCCTCGACGTCGGCGACCCGTTGCTTGAGCAGATAGCCGATCTTCGAGGTGTTGGCGGAGAGCAGGTCGGTGGCGTACCGCTCTTCCACGTACTGCGACAGAAGCAGCACGGCCGTGTCGGGCCACTGCCGACGGATCACCAGGGCGGCGCGCACACCCTCGTCGGTGAAGCCGGGCGGCATGCGCACGTCCACCACGGCGATGTCCGGCCGCAGCTCGTCGACCGCCGCGAGCAGGGTCTCCGCGTCGGCCACCTGGGCGGCCACCTCGAAGCCGGCCATCTCCAGCACCTTGGCCACTCCCATCCTCAGCAGAACGGAATCCTCGGCGATCACGGCACGCACGGCAGCTCCACGGTGATGACGGTCGGGCCCCCGAGGGGGCTGTGGCAGGCGAATGTGCCGTCGACGGATGCGACGCGTTTGGCGAGGCCCGCCAGTCCGGTGCCGCGGGACGGCCCCGCGCCGCCCACTCCGTCGTCGGCGATCACGACCACCAGTGTCTCGCCGTTCCGCTCGACGGTGACGTCCGCCCTCGATGCCCGGGCGTGTTTGACCACGTTCGTCAGGGCTTCGGAGACCGTGAAGTAGGCGACGGCCTCGGCCGTGGCCGGTGGGCGCGACGTGAGGTTCACCGAGAGCCGTACGGGGATGGGCGCGCGGGCGGCGATGCCTGAGAGGGCGGCGTCGAGACCCCGGTCGTCGAGGACGGCCGGGTGCAGCCCGCGCACCAGGTCGTTCAGCTCGGCGATCGCCTGCTTCGCCTCGTTGTGGGCGTCGTCGATCACCTTGCGCGCTTCCTCGGGGAGGTCGGTGAGCGTGACCTTGGCGATGCCGAGGTTCACCGCCAGTGACACCAGACGCTGCTGAGCGCCGTCGTGCAGGTCGCGTTCGATGCGGCGCCGCTCCGCGTCCGCCGCGTCGACGACGCCGGCGCGGCTCTCGGTGAGGTCCTCGACCCGGCGCCGCAGTTCCGCGGAGCGGGACTGGCCCAGCAGGAAGTTGGCCACTTTGGCCTCCAGCAGGGCGACGTGGCCAGTCAGCCACGGCATGGCCGTCACCACGGCGAGGCCACCCGCAGTGACGTACGCGGCCTGCGTGGCGTAACCGAACTGGGCCAGCCGCAGCTCCGAAGGCAGCGCCCAGACCCACACATAGATGGTCGCTGCCGTAAAGCCCGCGGCCCACAGGACGAGCACGGCGGCCTCCACCGGGACGAGGAGAGGGCCCGCGACGCCGTGGTAGGCGATCTGCCGCCAGGAGTCCGGTGAGCGCAGCCAGCGGATCGGGTGCCGAAGCCCGGGCCGCCCCGCCCGCGACAGGGCCCGGAGCGTGCCCGGGCCGCGCAGTGCTCGGTAGCGCCAGTGCTGCACGGCCGTCAGAACGCCGGTCGAGACGATCAGGAGCACAACCGGTACGGGGGTGACCGCGGGCGCCTGCAGCACCAAGCCCACCAGCCAAATCCACAGGGCTATCACGATGACGTGCGGTGGCAGGCCCGCCGCCAGAAAGGCGGTCGAGCGTCCCGCTCCCTGGAACAGTCGCCGCAGGAACGTCATCGGCAGGGTGGTGATGGGCATGGCCCGACAGTAAGACCCCGGAACGCAGTGGGGCCATGACAGCTGTACCCGCATCGGGGGTGGAGTTTTCTCCACCCCAAGTCGGCACCCTGCGTGACCGACCGCGGCAGGGTCCGCGGAACAGGCTGGACGGCGTGAAGGAGAGTCCGCCCAACGAGGAGCACGACGACATGAGCACCCAAGTATCGCCCACAGTCACAAGGAAGTTGCGTGTCCACAGCATCGCCGGCGGCACCGAGGCCCGGGACCGTGTCGCGGCCGTCCCCGCTATGGCCGAGGGCAGGTCCGCGCCCGGAGTGGCCGGCTTTCGGACCCTGCGGCGACTCGGCTGCACACTGGTCGGCTGCGGGCTGGCCCTGCTGCCCTGGCTGTACGTGCTGGCAACCACCCTGCCTGCGACGGCCACCGCAGCGCACTGGTCCTACGCCTGGGCCGGCCTGGACACCCTGGAGGCCCTCGGCCTGATCGCGACCGGGGTACCGGCCCTACGGGGCCGACACCCGAACGCGCCGGTGGCCGCGGCGACCGCGACTCTGCTGGTGGTCGACGCGTGGTTCGACACCATGACCGCGGCCACGCCCAGCGACCTGACGTCGGCCGTGGCGATGGCGGCGTGCGCGGAATTGCCGCTGGCCGCACTGTGCACGGCCTTGGCCGTACGGGCGACGCGGACCCAGCGGCGACGTTGAACCGGGTCTGCTTCGACCCGGCATCCGCTTTGACCGGGCATCCGCATGGAACCGCCGAAACGTCGTCGGGCAGTCCACCGGTCGCCGCGCGCAGCCCGGCCCGCAGCTGGCCGACCAGCCGCTGCGGCCCGTTCGGCTCGCCCACGACCTCTTCGTCACATCGGCTCATCACGTCCATCCGACAGTCTTCAGGGAAGAGTGTGGCGGCATGTGACTGCGCGGTACCACCGCCGCCGAGGGCCGCGGCCTTGGCAGCGCGGGCCTCGGCGCGGTTGCCGAGGGCAGCGAACGTGAGAGCGTGTGGCGCTCAGCGGTGGGAGCGACCTTCGAGCTTCACCGTGTATTGCCGTAGGATCCCGCGCCGTGAATCATGACGGCGGTTGTGCCGTCGGCGAAGGCTCCAGCAATCCGGAAGTACGTCGTGTCGCCGCGGGTCAGCGGTACATACGCCTTCCGGCGGAACTGCTCAGCGATGCCCTCGCTGCGCACGGCGGGTCGGGTAGCGGCGGCGCATTGCTGCGCCGCCGCCCCCTCAGAACCCCGCGGGGGGCGGTGTTCGCGCCCGGGGGCATGCGGGCCCGTT